>NZ_JACDWU010000164.1:0-42617 GCF_016464045.1 Pseudoalteromonas sp. bablab_jr011
ATATTACCGCGGTTAACGAGGGCTTGATTATAGTGAGACCAGTTTGTGATTTTGCTCATTGTTGTTGCACGGGCTAGTAGGATATAGATGATCTGATCACAGGCTGGCAAGATAGTTCAAACTTTTAGGAAACAACGCCTTTAGTAGTACTAACATACTTAATGAAATGATTAATTCCGACCTACACAACCAGACACAGTTTGAATTGGAGGAAATAAAAAAGTCAATTAAAACATACGTTAGAACCAGCAATTACTATAGTTCCAAAAACAAACTAGATCAGAACAACTGTATAATAATTACAGGTGCACCTGGTGTAGGAAAAACCACATTATCGAGGGTTTTAGTTCATGAACTAATTGTTGAAGAAGAAAAAAGAAATAAAAGCAACTATGAATTTATATACATTGATTGTATTAATGACTTTAACAGAGCATACAAAAGCAAACTAAAGCAAATATTTTTATTCGATGATTTCTTAGGAAGAAATTACCTATCTGAGGTAAGAAACAGTGACGATAGAAAATTAAAAGAAATCATCGATAGGATAAGAAAATCAGCAAACAAAAAGCTGATACTAACGTCTAGAGTATCTATTTTAAATCAGGCTAAAAATATTTCAGATGACTATGACAGCTCAACGTTCATTTCAAATGAAGAATTAATTGACGTTTCAGATCTATCAAGAATAGAAAAAGCTAAAATACTTAGCTCATATTTCTTCAATACAATGAGTACTATAAAAGAAACTGGTGAGTGTACAATTGAAATTGAAGATTTCACAAATCAAGATTTTTATTTGAAAATTATTGATCACAGAAATTATAACCCTAGACTTATCGAACACATATTAAACAAAGATAATTTCAACGCTTCCGAACACACATCTTTTAAAAATTTTTCTTTAGCCGCCTTAAACAACCCATCTAAAGTTTGGGAAAAACCAATAAAAAACAATTTAAATGATATACAAAGAGAGATTCTATATTCGGTTATATTTACTAAAGAAAGAACAAACCAAGAAAAAATTTACGATCTAACTTTAAAAAATAACAATATAAAATCACAGGAATTCTTCGACTCATTAAAAGTTATGAATGAATCCTTTATAAGCATTTCAATAGACTCAAATAATTGCAATAGATACATAAAACTACTTAACCCATCAATAGCAGACTTCCTGATTCCTAAACTAATTAACGAGTCACCATCAGAACTCGCTAGTTTAATTGTAAGTATGGGTAGCTTACTTGACATATACACGCTCCCAAACAATATGGAATTAAAGAGAGAGAAAAATAAGTATATAAACAAACATTTATTTTTTAAAAAACTAGTAGAGAACTTAAAAGATAAAATAAAGTTTGATAAAGAAACCATAACACTAAGCATTTATGCGCTGAAGAATGCTAACAGTGAAAAAAATAATTGTTCTGAAAGCCTACTGCTTGACAAGATAATAGAGAATACAAGCACAATAACCCAATACAAGCAAATAAGCGAAATACTTGAAATAACTAAAAAATTTAAACACTCAAAAGAATTTGATTTTGAAAAGTTGAGTAAAGAACATCTAGACTTATTAGATGACCATGGTGAACTTGCTGATTTTTCATTCTTCTACAACTCAAATACAACAGATTGGCATTTAGATAAAGAAATTGAATACAAGGCTATAGAATACTGGAGTAGTAACCTCGAAGAAAAGTTAAAATCAGAAATAAGTTCAGTTGACTTTATTAATGATGACATCATTGATCATTACAATCAGTTTGATGAAGTTGATGAAGTTGATGAAGAAAGCGTAACTGAAGAAATATATGATGAAGTAGAAAAAATTGTTTTAGATATTTGTAATGAATACGACATCAATATACATGAAGATGGCATCTTATCATGTTTTGATATTGACAGTTATTCTGAAAGCTTAATAGATGAAATCCTTAACACTCTTGAAAATACTGTAAAACATGAGATTGATGAAAATCAAGGCACACTTGGTTTGGAGTTTGAAGATGAAGATGAAGATATAGATGATGAAGATAGCGAAGATGATGAGATTAGGAACCTATTTTATTAAAGGTGAAATTTAAAAATCTCTACAAATATGCTACACCAAAATGAAAAACGACAGACAATAACCAATAAACTATTGATTTTACTGGTAGCCCCTACAGGAATCGAACCTGTAACTGCCCCTTAGGAGGGGGCCGTTATATCCATTTAACTAAGAGGCCACGTTTGCGCTGGGTTTTCTAGTGAAGGTCACTAGCGGTATGCAACTCGTAAAATTATAACGGGCTAAGGCTTTGGTAATCAAGAGATTATACCAACCGACTACGGTTTTAGCCGGTTGGTATTAATTTTTGTTAGTTTAGCTGGGCTGTTGCCGACTGTATCGACTCATTTTGCAGCACAAAGTACGGAATTACTTTGTTTGAGGTGGCGACAACTTGCTTGGTGGTTAAGTTGATCACGCGGGCATTCACTTCAACGCCATTGGGGCGATAAATTAAGGTGCCCGCTAGCACATGACTTGCAATTCGGCGCTTGGTTAATTCGTTGATATCGCGTGAAAAAACAAAATCACCTGTTTTATCAATAACCACACTATCGCGCGTCTTAAAATCAATAACACCGTAGCCAAATTTTTGCAGTTGATGATACAAGGTTTCTGCCACTTGATTACCAAGTTGGTTACTTTGTTGTAGGCTTTCATTTAAATCGACAAACGAGGTCACGGCTATGCCAAGCTCGGACTCTTGTTGCATGGTGTCGGCTATATCAAGCGCCATTTGTTCAACGTAATTACCTAACGTTTTATAATGCTGATAAGGCTTAAATTGACGACTATTGGTTTGTAACTCTGATTCATTTTGCTGCTGAGCAAGTAGCATCATGGTGTTTATATCATAGTTAGTTGGTGCGTTGCTCGCAGTCTGGTTGCTTGGCTCAGGCGCTTGGCTAAGTAACTCACACCCAGATAAACTGAGTGTGATAGCGGCGGTTAATGCAACAAGTTTAAACTTGCTCATAGCTTACCTCACTCACTCGCTTGTTTAAGCATAATACCGTCGGTACGGTTGCTACTATCAAGAGCATCAACCACTGACTGCGGAATAAAGCCTTGTGCCGAGCCAACCACAGCTTTGCTGGCAAGCCCAATAATACGTGCATTTACCAACACACCACCTTGGTGGTTTACTAACGTGCCTGCAAGTATGTAATTAAAGTTTTGATCTTGACTCAACTCTAAATAATCACGGCTAAACACAAAATCACCGCTTGGAGTTACACGAATGTAGTCTGTGGTTTTAAAATCAACAACAGGCACACCAAACGTATGCAGTTCGTGCATGAAGCTTTCGGCAATTTGATTACCTAGTAAGCTCGATGTGTTGTATTGATCATCTAAAAAGATGAAACTCGATACGGCAAGGGGTGTTTTATCACTAACGTATTGAAGATTTTGTGCCATGTCTTGCATTAATCCACGTACATAATGATTTATATTTTTGCGCGTAGGGGCTGCAGTAAAGGTGGTGTTATTTTTAACGGCCTGACTACTTTGATAAACCGACACATTTGTTTGTGGTGCGGCAACCGCGCGCTCACTGCGGGTAAGCTGTGGCTCTTTGGTGTCTATCGTTTGTGAGGGTGACATCATTTGTGCGCAGCCGAACCCTAATGGTAAACATAAGCTGAGTAGTAAACGTCTCATGAGTGGACTCCTAATTAGTATTCACTGCGGTAGATCATGCCACCGCGCTGCTGAACTTTTTCACTTCCCCACATTACATTAATGGGGATCTCGGTACTGGCTGCAGACACGATCCGCTGATCGGCTGCATCCACTAAACGGGCATTAACAATATAGGCATGTTGTTGCCGCGTTAAGGTGCCGGTGATCACAAAGTCAATATTCTGACGTTGGCGCAAATTTTTTGTATTTCTGCTTAACATACTATCGGCAGATGATTGTAAATTTAAATTATTTTCTAATCGGTACTCAATGGTATGGTAACCAAGCTGAGCAAATTGCGTCATTAAGCTTTCTTGAATTTGTTGACTAAGCCCTGCCCCCTGACCTTCTGCAAGGCCCGAATCAAGTGCATCAGCCAAGTAAAAGCTGGTTACAGCAATGCGTGCATTACTTTTAAAAGCCCCTTGAATTCGGCTTAATTGCGAACTTAAATCAGCCACATACTGGTGTACCGTATAAGGCGCCATAACGGCTTTTGGTGCTGCTGTACTTACCACTGGTTTTGGCTCTTCAGAGAGCTTACAACCCGCTAAGCTTAAAAATATTAATGACACTAGTAGACGCATAATTGCCATCCCATATCGAACATGGTTAATTAAAAGCAATAACTGTGCCTACTTAGTATAAATCGTTTTAGCGACGTGATAAGTCGAGTGGTTCGCCTAGAAAAGGCGCGGTTAAACAGTGCTGTTGTAGCTGTTTAGCAAGGTAACAAAACACGGTTGCTTCGTTGTAGTTGGCAAACGGGCCAACACGCAGTGCATACCGTGTTTGTGATTTTGTGGGGCGTTCTAAAAATACAAACTCTAGTTTATCAAATGCACCGGGATACTGTTTTTTCATTATTAACACTTGGCGCTTAATTTGGCTCGGGTCTAAATACACTCCAAGCTGAGCCCCAGCAGGCGCCTGAGCATTTCGCGCTACGGCATCATTGTAAGTTATTGACGCGTTATCGGAATGAGTTTGATCACTCTCAGATGCTTTAGAGAGCATTTGCACGTCTGGCTTACTATTGAGTTCGGCCGTCATAATGCGTAAATCATTTTCCATTTCGGTTAAACGGGCAATACTTTGCTGCTGTGATTGATATTGAGCCGCAAATTGCTGTATTTGTTTCTCTGTATATAGCGGCTCTGGTTGCTGTTGCAGCAACATACATGCAGGCAACAGACTTACACTGGCAGTAATTAATAAGTGTTTGAACAACGTTGAAATTGACATATTTATCATCAGCTAAAAAAACAGAACTTAAGCACAGCAAATAAAATGCCAGCTTTTAGCCTTTATATCAGCACGCTATAGGTAAATGCGATTATCGGTATAATTACTTACCCAACAATCAAGCCCTTGACGCTTAATGGCTTCACAATCAGCGGTTGCGTTTTTAAGGTATTTATAGCCACCAAATTTTAAACGGTAATAGGTGTTTTGATTAACATCAGCCACTTCAACATTTAATAGCGGTTTGCCCTGAAAAATCTCGGGGGCTAAGGCCTTCATTTTTTTAAATGTAATAGCTAAGTTTTTTTCTGAATTTACTGCAACAAGCTGTAATGCAAAACTGTATTCAGGTTTAACCTGTTCGCTGCTCTTACGCTCGTCTGATTTAGCCATAGAATCTGGCTCTTCTATAGTAGGCAGCCCAGCTGCAGGTAACGCGCTATCTTTGCCATCTGCGCTCTCTGTGCCTAGCTCAGGCAGCGATTGCACGTTTGCTAATAGGCTTTGCTCATTGGCCTGAACATTCATTGACTGAAATAGATGACTAAACGACAAAAAATTAAATAATGTGGTAGGTAATGAATGGTGACTACAACCCGATACAACAAACAGCACCATTAGGCACGCGCTGTAACGCAACGGTTTTAAGCAATATTTCATAAGCAGGATTCTTAAACGTACCATTATATATTTGCTTCTTAATCTGAGAAGACCGTTTGTTAGTACTTACCTGCCTGTAAAAAGCCTGAAATATCGTTTAGATATTAAACAAGAAAACACTAACAAATTGCTTTTTTATTATTATATTTTCAGTACAGTGCTTCTACTAACTGCAATAAAAACTTAGTAGCACCCTCAGCTTAAGTTTTCATATACGACAACCTAAAGCAGTAAAAATCCGTTTCATTATAGGTATTTTTATGAGTATAGCTTAATTAGCTATTCTACAGTGGGTAACTAAGCACTTTTCTGTAATAACTATCTTAGCAATCTGCTAATACAAAGGTATATCAGAAAAGTCCTTAATTAGGTAATAATCGACAATTGTGGATGACATGTAAATAACAAAAAAGTGCCATATAGGCACTTTTTTTACATCATTTTTAACTAATCAAATAGAATTGATTATTTAACCAGCGTTTTTATGAAGTCGGTGAGCTCATCTTTAAATTCATCGCGTCGTAATGAAAACTCAACAATCGCTTTTAAATAGCCTATTTTGCTACCACAGTCATGGCTTTTCCCTTTCATTGAGTAGGCATCAACGGTTTCTTTTTCCATTAACATTGCAATCGCGTCTGTTAACTGAATTTCATCGCCTGCCCCTGCTGGGGTTTTTGCAAGAAGTGGCCAAATGTTTTTACTTAATACATAACGACCAACCACGGCGAGGTTTGAAGGCGCTTGATCAATTGGCGGCTTTTCAACCATATTTAAAATAGCGGCACTTTCACCTTGTTTAATTTTCGCATCACCTAGGTCAACCACACCAAACTTATCAACTTCGTTAAGTGGCACAGGCTCAACCATAATTTGGCTTTGACCAGTACTTTCAAAGCGTCCAATCATCTCTGCAAGGTTGTCTTTTTTTAGATCGCTCGCCACATCGTCAATAATCACATCGGGTAAAATAACCACAAACGGTTCATTACCAATGATTGGCGCAGCACAGTTAATTGCGTGGCCTAACCCCTTCGCTTCACCTTGGCGTACTTGAATAATCGTGACATCTTTAGGACAAATAGACTGTACTTCTGCAAGTAGTTGACGTTTAACACGCTTTTCTAATGTTGCTTCTAACTCAAAGCTCGTATCAAAGTGGTTTTCAATAGAATTCTTACTTGAATGCGTCACTAATACGATTTCTTTAATTCCCGCTGAAATCGCCTCATTAACCACATATTGAATCAAAGGGCGGTCAACGATAGGTAACATTTCCTTTGGAATCGCTTTTGTTGCAGGCAACATACGCGTGCCAAGACCAGCAACTGGGATCACTGCTTTCATTGATTTCTCCTTAAACTTTTTTCTTTTTACACTGAAAACGGATACTTAATTGCATCGTGACACTGATAACCTTCTACTTCAAAATCGTCTTTTGTGACCCAAGTTTCAATGTCTTCAAGTGATTTAATATTTGGATTTATTTTAAGTGTAGGTGATGCAAATGGCTCACGCTTAAGCTGTACATCACGCATTAACTCTAACTGATTTTCGTAAATATGTGCATTTGCTATTTTATGATACGCCTTTCCGGGCTTGTGTCCGGTGATTTGTGCAACCAACGCTAATAACACAAAACATTGAATTTGATTAAAATTCAAACCCAGTGGCACATCACAACTACGTTGATACGAGGTTAAGTATAGAGTATCACCCAGTAATGAAAAAGTGTGCGTATGCATACACGGACGTAAACAACCTAGTTCAAACTCGCCCGGATTATAAAACGTGACAATTTCACCTCGGTCATCAATGCCGTTAGATAAGTTAGTAATTACCTTTTTAAGTTGATCAAGGTGTGTACCATCTGGGCGCTGCCAGCTACGGCCTTGTACGCCGTACACACGGCCCATATCATCTTCACCACGTCGATGCGGGTTTTCGAGCCAAGCTTTATTTTCGTTCGCGTTGGCATTCCATGTCATGCAACCGATATCACGAAACTGTGCCGCACTGTCGTAACCACGAAGGTAGCCTAACAACTCTGCAATGGCTGCTTTATAAAAGCTTTTACGTGTTGTTATAAGCGGAAACTTATTGTTTGCTACATCGTACTCAAGGTCAGCATTAATAACGGTTAAACATTTGGTGCCTGTACGCTTATTTTCGACCCACACGCCTTCATCAACAATGCGTTGACATAAATCTAAATACTGTTTCATTGACTTGCTCTAATTATGCTTTGCTTGCAACGCGTCGTTGCGGCTTCATGTAGGCCCATATTAACAAACCAAGGCCCCCAAATACCATTGGCAGCGAGAGTATTTGTCCCATTGAAATCACACCTGCAAATAGGCCTAAATGCGCGTCTGGCTCACGGAAATACTCAACAACAAATCTAAATACGCCGTAGCCTAATAAAAATAAACCGGCGACACTCCCTGCTGGGCGTGGCTTTTTAATAAACCATTGCAAAATTAAAAATAGCACCAAGCCTTCTAAAAATGCTTCGTATAGTTGTGACGGATGGCGTGGTTCTGGCCCACCGGTAGGGAAAATAAACGCCCAAGGTACATCGGTTACGCGTCCCCATAACTCACCATTAATAAAGTTACCTATGCGGCCGGCTAGTAGGCCCAAAGGCACTAATGGCACCACAAAATCGCCGACCTCTAACAATGATTTTTTACGTGTCCAGGCAAAGACCATAATTGCGGTAATAACCCCCAGTGTGCCGCCATGGAATGACATGCCACCTTGGTCGATTCTGAATAAATAAAACGGGTTTTCAATAAAATAACTAAACTGATAAAACAACACATAGCCAATACGCCCACCGAGTATTACCCCGAGCATACCGTAAAATAATAAGTCGCTTACTTGCTCTTTCGTCCACCCAGAATTAGGTTTTGCAGCTTGACGGTTTGCCAGCCACATAGCTAAAGCAAAACCAATTAAATACATTAAACCGTACCAACGTACGCTGAGCGGTCCTACCGAAAAAATAACCGGATCTATCTCTGGAAATTGAAGAGCCATAAAAATAAAAACCTTTAACTAAACACCATTTTAAGCGCAATTATGACAAGTAATAGCGCGAATACTTTTTTTATTGTTGCCACAGGTAAATAATGCGTCGCTTTTGCACCATAAGGAGCAATTAATGACGACGTGATAACGATGCCGACTAATGCGGGTAAATAAACAAATCCGGCAAAACCATCACTAAAGGAGGTTACTTGCCAACCTGCAGACACATAACCAACCGAGCCAAACAGCGCAATGACAATACCACATGCTGCGGCACAACCAATGGCCTTTTTAATATCGACAGAGAAATAATGCAGCAAAGGCACAATAAGTGCACCGCCACCAATACCAATCAGTCCTGATAACGCCCCCATTATTGCACATAAAAAGCCAATTACGGGACCTGAGGGCAATGGTTTTTCACTTGCAGCCTTGGTACGTGTAGATAACACCATGCGTAACGCGATAAACACCACACTCGTGGCAAAAACTAAACGTAATAACTGCTCAGGAATAAAACTCGCCGCAAAGCCACTCACGAGTGCACCAATACCTACACCGGTCATGACCCAAGGAGCAATTTCCCACGGCACATTAGCATTACGATGATGAGCCAACGCTGAAGAGGTAGACGTAAAAATAATGGAAGCAAGTGAGGTGGCTATGGCAATAACTAATACATGGCTTGAGTCAGCAACATTAAATGATACCAACATGGCGCTCAGTACAGGCACAATAATTAAGCCACCACCAATGCCAAGCAGACCGGCTAAAAACCCTACTACACTGCCTAAAATAGCGCAGTACACCATTAAAAGTATTACGTCATGCATAGCACACTCATATATTCAGTTTGTTATATGTATATACTAAACGAATATATAAACGCTTCACAGTACAATTTACTCTCATGCTTGCCCTTGGCTAGGGGTGTAAAATAACTCACCCAATTGGTGCTCTATCATAAAGTTACGTGTGAGCCTCAATACTTGCTTAGCGGTAGGCTGCAATAAACATTCGCTAAGCAGCTCCTCCATATCGCTTACTTTTAAGCGACGCAGTACAAATTTAATTTTACTGATTGATGAAAGGTTCATACTTAAGCGACGATACCCCATGGCGATTAGTAATAATGCCCCTTCTGGGTCACCACCAAGCTCACCACATAAACTAAAGGGTAATTCATGGTTTTGGCACTCTTGAGCAACTTTAAGTAGCACTCGCAGCACACTAGGATGATAGGGGTTAAAGAGCTCTGCAACACGCGCATTAGAGCGATCAACGGCCAGCATATATTGAGTTAAATCATTGCTACCCACAGAGCAAAAGTCGACTTTTTGTGACCACTCTTCGAGCATGAATATACTTGAAGGGACCTCTAACATAATGCCAACTTCTGGGCGGTCAATGGCTTGCTCTGGGTATTGTTCTTCTAGTTCGAACAGCGCTTGTTCAACTAACTTAATTGACTCGTCGACTTCTTCAGAGCCACTGATCATGGGTAACATTATTCTAAGGTTACCTAAACCGATATTGGCCTTTAACATCGCTCTGAGTTGATCTAAAAATAGTTCAGGATGATCCAAGGTGACGCGAATACCCCGCCACCCTAAGAAAGGGTTCTCTTCTGTGATATTAAAGTAGTCTAATACTTTATCACCGCCGATATCTAAGGTGCGCATTACCACAGGATTCGGGTGATAGCTGGTAAGCACTTCTCGGTACCACTTTTCTTGCTCCGACTGCGAAGGAAATTGCCCCTTTTGCATAAACCAGGCTTCGGTACGATACAAACCCACTCCATCACAAAACAGTTTGTTGTCTTGCTCTGTGTTTAATTCAAGGCCTGCATTTAACAATAAGCTAATGTGCTCGCCATCTAAGGTGACCGCATCTAGGTTCTGCTCTGCGACGAAACGATCATTCAGTAATGTTTCTTGGTATTTTAATTGGCTGTATTCATCGTGGAGCATTTGCGAAGGTGAGATATATAAACGCCCTGCGTAGGCATCTAAAATCATCGGCTTACCTTCAAATTGCAGTAAGGGAACGTCTTCAATACCCCAAATAGCGGGTATCCCCATTGCTCGCGTTAATATTGACGCATGGCTGTTTGCTGCCCCATTTACACTAACCACCCCCGCTAAATGCCCTTTGGGCACTTCGGCAAGCATGGCAGGTGTTAGCGTACTGGCAATTAAAATGGTGTCTTTAGGGTAAGGTTTTGCCGCATGCTCGGTATTAACTAAGTGGTGTAAAACACGCAAACCAATGTCTTTAACATCTACTGCGCGCTCTTTTATGTATGGGTCTTGCATGGCGTTAAACTGCGCCACCAGCTTTTCGATAACTATTTTTAATGCGCTTTTTGCACTCCAGCCTTGTTGAAGTTGCTCTTCAACATTTTTGCCTAGGCTTTTTGCATCAAGTAGCTGCTGATACACATCGAATACCGCAAGCGCTTCTTGCGGAATCGAATCGCTTAATGTCATCGATAACGTATTAAACTCGTTGCGTGTTGCCGCAACAGCCTGCGTAAATAATTTACGTTGCGTACTTATGTCATCGTCTTTTTGCAACTCAATCGATTTAAAATCGAGTTTAGGCAACACCACAAAAGCTTCACCAATGGCAATACCCGGCGCGCTCGACACCCCTTTGAGTACCGAAGTCTGATGCGAGAACTCATCAAGCCTTAAAATCTCTTTGATCTCGGCATGTGCAAGCTGCGATGCAAGTTGTGCCGAAAGAGTAATTAAAAAAGATTCTTCATCGGGACTAAAAACACGCGCTAACTTTTGCTGAACTACAATAACGCCCAGCACTTTTTTTTGATGCACCACAGGCACAGATAAAAACGCGTTATAGCCTTCTTCATTAACTTCTGGAGAGAGTTTAAAGCGAGGGTGTGATTTAGCGAACGCTATATTAATTGGCTCTTCGCGTTGCGCCACTAAGCCAACTAAGCCTTCGGTAAAACCAATTCTAAACTTACCCACAGCATCTGGGTTAAGTCCTTGCGTGGCCATTAATACAAAGTTGTCTTGGCTATAATCAGCAAAGTAAATTGAGCAGCACTGTGTTTGCATGGCATCTTTTACCATTTGCACAAAACACGCTAAGGCACTGTTTAAGTCCGCTTGTTGCGACACAGCCTCAGCAATTGATCTGAGCGTGGCTAACATGATGCTGCTCCTTTCATTTAGTTGATAAAGTTGCCCTTATCGCTTTTGTCGCCAATTATCTTTATGTTGTTCTCGTTTATTAAACGGCATTGCAAACGGGGCAAACTCTTTCATTACACGACGGTAAACATCGCGCTTGAATGACACAACTTGCCTCACCGGATACCAATAGCTCACCCATCGCCAGTCATCAAACTCTGGATGATGAGTTTTAAGTAAGTTTACATCTTCGTCTTTACAACGTAATTTCAGTAAAAACCATTTTTGTTTTTGCCCAATGCACACAGGACTTGAGTCTCTGCGAATTAAACGCTTGGGTAATTTGTAGCGTAACCAATGTTTTGAACTTGCGACGATCTCGACGTCTTCAGGAAGCAAGCCCACTTCTTCGTGTAATTCTCGGTACATGGTTTGCTCTGCTGTTTCACCATCATCGACACCACCTTGGGGAAATTGCCAAGAGTGCTGACCATAACGTCGAGCCCAAAATACTTGTCCCTGATTATTGCAAATTACAATTCCGACATTGGCACGAAAACCTTCGGCATCAATCACCTTAGTGCCTCATTTGTAAGTCGATTTTTATTGATTGTTCCACATAACCTGCGATACAGCAAACACTTTACACCTTCGCCGAAACCAGATTTGAAATTAGCATTTTAACAAGCGCTTTTAATCAATATGTTAGAAAGCAATTATTACGAAAATACGCGCTTTTAATAAAATAGTAGTTTACAACCGTATTTTTCTCACCTTACCCACAGCTTGTGCATAACTTTTGTAAATCATGCTTATTTTGCAAACAAATCCACAATAGCCAGTTCAAAAAAGCACTTTCTCCACAGAAACTGTGGATAAACATGTTCATATATCTGTATTTATACAAACAACTGTCTAATTAATACAACAGCCAAAAATCAAACACCGACAAAAGTCATTAAATTTCAATAGATTAAGATGTTATTCCCACAAAACAAATTGACTATTTTTAACTCACTTTCAACATGCGCAAAAAACACCCAAATACAAAGATATCCACGGCAATGCGCATTTGTTATCATGTTAAGGTTAATAACACAATCAAATAAACGCCGTATGCGACCACTAAAACCAAGCTCAATCAACGAATTAATGCAACGCGTGAATGCAATAGCGGGGCTTACACTCGGCCAGCTTGCAGAGCAGTACCAATTTAAAACACCCGATGACTTGCTGCGTGAAAAAGGCTGGACCGGTCAGCTTATTGAATATGTATTAGGGGCAACCGCGGGCTCGAAACCCACTCCTGATTTTGAAGAGCTTGGTATTGAGTTAAAAACCTTGCCTATTTCGTTTAAGGGTAAACCCTTAGAGACAACTTTTGTCTCTGTTACGCCGTTATTGAACGTAACAGGTCTTACATGGCAGCAAAGTACGGTGCGTAAAAAGCTCAATCATGTGTTGTGGTTACCGATTTTGGGAGAACGCGAAATTCTGCCATTTAATCGTACCATTGGCAGTGGTTTTTTATGGCAACCCAGTGCTGAGCAAGATGCACAGTTGCAACGTGACTGGGAAGAGCAAATGGAACTTATCGCGCTGGGTCGTATCGATGAAATTTCGGGACACTTGGGTGATGTCATGCAAATAAGACCAAAAGCGGCTAACAGTAAAGCGCTTACTGATGCTATTGGGCCAAATGGGCATGTGATCCAAACCCTGCCTCGCGGCTTTTATTTAAAAACAAGCTTTACCGGCGAGATTTTAAAACGCCAATTTCAGCTGTAAGGGTCGCAACTCTTTGTATTTATATGCGGTTTGTCGTGCTAACTCGTAAAAAAGCCGCGATGATGGTCGTCGCGGCTTTGTTCTAACTTGAATTCTTAACGTATTGTTATTTCCAACTTTTCATCTTATGGCCTTTAAGAGCATAAAATAAAATGAATAGATAACTTGGGATCATAACAATATACGCACCTTGCGCGCCCAGCCCTGCTACGTTACCTAAACCAATCAGCAGCGGACCTAAAGCACCACCTGCAATACCCATGATCAACAACCCCGATGCAGTGCCAGTTAAGCGGCCTAAACCCGCCAATGCTAATGGCCAAATTGCAGGCCACACCATCGCATTCGCAAAACTAAGTAGCGCGATACACAATAAAGGATCGGGGAGTTCAGGGCCTCCAAATGGCACAAGTAATAGATTAGAAATAATAAACGAGTCATTGCTACCAAATACCACCAGTAGCACGGTGATTATGCCTGCGATACCCGACATTAATAGCGCTGTTTGCTGGCTCATAAAACGTGGGATAGTTGCAATACCTATCGCGTAGCCAATCAACATACACGCCATTGTGTACGAAGTCATAACGGAGTAATCAGCAACGCCAATTTGCAAAGCGTAAGAGCCAATCGTATCGGCAGCAATCACTTCAACTGCGACATACAAAGCAATACCCACAACACCTAGAACAAGGTGCGGATGAGCAAGTGTTTCTTTTAACTCACCTTTACCATTTGATGACTCGCCTTCGTCAAACACTAAATCTGGAAGAGGCGCAAATTTTGCGAACGCAGCAAATAACATAATAAGACCCGCAATTAATACATACGGCATAATTAAGCTATTGGCCATAATGTCTTTTTGCTCTTGCGACAGTTTACCCGCACCATCGACTACACCGCTTACAACGACCGCAGCAAAGATCACCGGTACGATAACTCCAGCAAACTTATTCAATAAGCCCATAATACATACACGCACCGCGGCTGATTTTTCAGAGCCCATTTTTACTACATAGGGGTTAACAGCCGTTTGAAGAATTGTTTGACCTACACCTATCATAAGCTGTGCAAATAAAAATATTTCGATCATTTGCAGTTTCGCGGCAGGAATATACATTAACGCCGACAGTGCCATGACAGCACAGCCAATCGCCATTCCATTTTTATAACCAACGCGTCTTATGAGCATCGCTGAGGGAATACCTGCAACAGTAACCGCAATATAAAACGAAGAAATAATAAACGAAGCTTGTAACGGCGACAGCTCAAGCATTTGCTGCAAAAATGGTGTAATTGCACCATTAAGCCACGTTATACACCCCAGAATAAAAAACATTGATCCTGCCAATACCATTGGCAGCCAAATGCTTTGTTTTGTGTTGTTGTCACACTCAACCGTTGCTTCCATAATTTTTCTCAACTAGTTATTTTAATTAATTATTTTTATTTGGCTGGCTTTAAAACATCATTGTGCTGTTTAATTTCCATACCAATCACAAAAATTTAATCATACACTAACAAAAATGACAGCGCTATCATTTTGCATTCAGCTAAACGTAAAAAAGCCGTAACTAGCTGGCTAGTTACGGCTTTATTTAAATATTTACAACGACTTAGTTATTACTTACCAATCGCTTCTTTTGCGAACAAGTGTTTAATTGGCCCCAAGTTATCAACAAGGCTAAGCCCCACACCGCGCACGAGCTTTTTAAGCGGATTAGCACCGGCAAATAACTCTTTTAGTCCTTGCATCATGGCAATGTGTTTTTGCGCATCAAGCTTACGGGTACGTTCATAATCACGCAGCGTGCGTGTACTTGCAAACTCACCTTGCTCATTGGTTAATAACTCAATTAGGTAAGCGGCATCTTTTAAGCCTAAGTTCATACCAAGCCCGGCAAGTGGGTGAATAGTATGCGCTGCATCGCCCATTAACACGACTTTGCCCGACACCCACTGCTGTGCATAACGCATTTTAAGTGGAAACGCCATGCGCTCACTTTGAACTTCGCATAAACCGCATTGGCCATCCAGTGCAGCCAGTAGTGCTTTATTAAATTCGGTATCGTCAAGTGCTAGTAACTGCTCGCAGTGCACAGGGCTGGTTGACCACACAATCGAATGCGTGTGTTTATCAGGCAGCGGCAAAAACGCTAAAGGGCCGGTTGGTAAAAACACTTGGCGTGCTGTGTGATTATGCTCATCATCGGTTTTTACAGTCGCAACAATGGCATGATGATCATAATCTTTAAACGTAATTGGCATATTGAACTGCTTTCGAATCGCCGAGTTTGCTCCGTCGGCTGCTACCAGCAATTTAGCAATCACAGGCTCACCGCTTTCAAGTGTAATAAAGACATCGGATTCTGTTTGATGTATTTGTTGATAACGGGTTTCGAATAATAAGCTGGCATTACTTTGCTTTTCAAGTTCGCTAATTAAAGTGTAGCGAATAATGTCGTTTTCAACGATATGACCAAGCTGTGGTAAGTCGAGATCATTGTGATCAAAATGAATTTTGCCAAAGCTGTCTTTATCGCGTACATCCATCGAGGTATAAGGCGTGGCGCGTTGCTTAATAATTTCAGGCCACACATTCAGTGACTCAAACAAACTTTGGCTCGCCAAACTCAGCGCACTAACGCGAAGGCCGTACTCATCCCCCGGAAGCGCCTGCTTTTCACTGGCATCAATCACCACCACACTAATATTGGCTTTAGCTAAACCAAGTGCAAGCGTAAGGCCTACACAGCCACCGCCAACAATACAAACCTGTGCTTGTTTCATATCCGTTTACCTTGCTTAACTTGACCCATTAACTGTTTGGCTAACGGGGTTTTTAACGAGGAGAATAAATCCATTGAGAAAAGACCAATGCTACGACCAAGCGCAAGCATTCGCGATGAATTTGAAAATAACCGCACCAAGCTGTCAGTTAAAGTCATAACCGTGGCAATATCTTGACTACGCACTTGGCTATAGTAGCGGGTAAAAGCGTAATCACCTAAATCGCTGCGGTGCGCCATATCACAAAGTAGTTGCACATCACGTAAGCCTAAATTAAAGCCCTGCCCCGCAATGGGATGAATAGCATGACCAGCATTACCTATAAGTACAGTGCGATGGCTGCTTAGCGCATCTACTTTTCCATACACCAGCGGGTAGCTGGCACGCATACCAACTTTACTGAACGTGCCGGCACGATAGCCAAACGACTTTTGCAAGGCAGCTAAAAATGCATCATCTGAAAGCGCCATGTGCGCATCTATATGCTCAGGCTCCATGCACCATACTAACGAGTAACGGTTATTGCTCATGGGCAAAAGCGCCATCGGGCCATGCTCGGTAAAGCGTTCAAATGCGTGATGATGATGACCACCCGCCACTTCAATATTGGCAATGATCGCGCCTTGCTGATAAGGGCGCGTATTAAACTCAATATTAGCCAGCTTTCGACTACTCGAATTAGCACCGTCGGCTATAACCACCAGTTTTGCACTCAGCTGTTCGCCCGAACTTAAAGTAACGTTCGCAGCATCGGCTTGGTACTCAATTTTAGCAACCGTGTCAGGACAAAACAGGCTCACATCTGTGCGAGTTAACTGCTGGTGCAAGCTGCGACCAAATGGATTCACCTCAACGACATACCCAAGTGCATCTTGCGCATATTCATGGCAATCAATGTGGGTTTTACCAAAGTGGCCACGGTCAGAAACCGTTACTTTTTCAATTGCAGCAGCAAATTGCGCTTGGCAATCAAATGCATTAATGGATTGTAAGTATTGAACCGATTGCTGAGCCAGTGCAATACTTCTATCATCAAAGCTTGGGTGATAGTTTGCACTTACTTCATTTGCTTCAATCACAGCGATTGATAACTGTTTATTGCTGTGTTTTAGGCCTAATGCACAACTTGCGCCAGCCAAACCACCGCCGATAATGACAACATCAAACTGCTCTGCCACGTTTGCTCCTAGCCTTTATTTGCCTTGCATCACTGCTTCAATGTCACTGATAGTTTTAGGTACTGAGAGTGTCAGGTTTTCATGACCCTCTTTTGTGACAAGTAAGTTATCTTCTATACGAATGCCAATACCTTTGTATTGCGCAGGTGCTTTGGCATCTTCGCTGATGTATAAACCGGGTTCGATAGTTAAGACCATTCCTGGCTCAAATACGCGCTCTTTTTCGTCAAGCTTGTATTCGCCTACATCATGCACATCAAGGCCTAACCAATGGCCAAGGCCATGCATATAAAACGCTTTACAGGCTTGGTTTGCCATTAGCTCATCAAGCTCACCCGTTAAAATACCCAAGTCAATTAAGCCTTGCGTTAATACCGTTGAAGCCAGTTCATTGGCTTTAGATAAACTACCACCGGGTTTCACTTGGCTAAATGCAGCCTCTTGCGCCGCAAGTACAATATTATAAAGCGCGGCTTGTGGCTCACTAAACTTGCCATTCACAGGGAATGTTCGAGTAATGTCTGCTGCATAACCCTCAAGCTCACACCCTGAATCAATCAGTACTAGGTCGCCCTCTTTTAGTTCGGCGTCGTTTTGTGTGTAATGCAGTATATTGGCGTTATCACCACTGCCAACAATGGTGCCATATGCTGGGTGGCGAGCACCATTCATTGCGTAGTGATGGTGCAGTTCTGCTTCTAGCTGATATTCAGTTGCGCCTGGTTTTGCAAATTGCATCGCACGAATATGGCCTTGCGCACTAATTTCACAAGCAGTGCGCATAATGTTTAGTTCAGCGTCAGATTTAAATAAACGCATTTCGTGTACTAGGCCACGAATATCTTTAATGGTGTGAGGCGCTTTGTAACCTTTTTTTGGTGCGCCACGAAGCGTGCTTAATAAGTCCCAAATTTTCGTATCGAAATGTGGGTAAGTGCCTTGTGCATAAAATAAAATCTGCTGGCCGTTCACCAAATCTAATAATTGTTCATCTAGTTCACTAAGTGGACAGGTTGCGTCGAATAAGTACTCAGATTTCGCTTTTTCGAAGCCAATTCGACGACCATGCCAAATTTCAGCTAATTTATCTTTATTGCGACAAATAAGCGTACTTGGCGTGTCACTTGATGGGCAAAGCACTAACACTGCATCGGGTTCGTTAAAACCCGTTAAGTAGAAAAAGTCACTGTCTTGGCGAAATGCGTATTCGGTATCACGACTGCGTGTAACTTCAGCAGCCGCAGGAATAATCGCGATGCTATTTTTGTCCATCATCGCAAGTAAACGCTCGCGACGGGCTTTAAATTCAGCTTTATCGATAGCAATAGACAACATGCTAAACCTCTGTAATTTAATTAGTGAAGGGTCTTTTTAGTGCTTTTATCTGTTTGCTCTTTACCGAGTTCAGCAAAACATAATAAGGCAGAAACGCGCACGTACTCGATCACCTCGTGTAGTGCTTGGCTGTCTTCTTCGGTTTCTTCGAATAAAGTATCCAAGCGAGTAATTTCGCTAAAATCGCTAATAACTTCTTTTACGTCCGCAGACAATTTGCCATAGTCTTTTTGCTTTAAACCGAAACCAAGCATAAAACCCGATACCCAAGACACTAGGCCGTTTGCTACGTCAACTAGGGTCTCGTCATCACTTGGCAAGAATAAATCGAACTGAAATTCATCGTCACCAAAACTCGCCACAACCTGTGTATATATAGTGGCAAAAAACGCTTTTAGATCGGTATTGAATGCTAAACCATCATTGAAAACATCGCTTAATAAGCCTAAATACTCGTCGGCTTCAATATTAATGCCACAAGCAAGTAAGCCACTTATTACGCCATGGGCTTCGGCGGGTGCGACAAAAATTTCATTTTTTTCTAATAGCAATTGCGCTTGCTGGTAATCAGGTAACGTACTCATAACTTTTTCTTTGTTCGTCTCAGTAACGCCATGCTACCACTCGATAAATCGCAACTCCAATTAATTGTATGATTGAGGTCAAAAAGCAATCTGAAAAGTAAATGCCTCGTTAAAGGTGGGGAAAAACTACCCGAACGATCCGCTTTTTTGGTTTCTATGGTTTAATGATTGAAACTTGTCTTATATACTGAATATGTTCCCTAGGGTGTTGGAGCTTGGTTAAGTCCCTGAGCCGATAAATTTTATGTTAGGGTTTCTGTTCGTTTACTATTGTGCAAGCTCGGCATGTACCGAGAAGCCTACGGTAGACCGCAGATTCCCGCCCTGAAACCTCAAGGTTTCAGGACTGACACCGGGCACCGCATACTTGGGGAACACCTTCATTACTTCATGCTACGAGCTACGAGCTACGAGCTACGAGCTACGAGCTACGAGCTACGAGCTACGAGCTACGAGCTATCAATACTTTCATTTTATATTTTTCTAAACTGTATTTTTTGCACGCAGAATAAATTCTCACCTAGACCATTTGGCATTTAATTTTTTGGCGTTTAAAGGTCTTCTTCGGTTTATCTTTAATCTTTAGAATTTGCTAACTTACTTGATTTGGCTACGCTCGAATCTACCTACGAATAAAAACGCGGAATAAATCCGCCGCCACCTTTTTACCTGTAGCAGCGGGTTTACCCCGCGTTATAGCACTGAGTACTTGTATTTAGAATCTAATAACGAGTACCTAGTCTCAAGCCTATTTAAACCATCCCTGAAAACGTTCCATCAATAAGTAATTAACCGGAACAAGTAATAAGGTAATAAGGGTTGCAAAAATAATTCCAAACCCAAGGCTTACCGCCATCGGAATTAAGAATTGTGCTTGTGTGGCTTTTTCAAATAACAACGGCATTAAACCAATAAAAGTGGTTAAACTGGTGAGCATTACTGGGCGAAAACGCGATGCTCCCGCCATTTTAACTGTTTCAAGAAGGTCACCGCCCTCCTCGCGCTTTTTATTGATAAAATCAACCAGCACCAGTGAGTCATTCACAACCACGCCAATCAAGGCCAGCATACCGAGCAAGCTCATAATGGTAAGCTCCATCCCCATGATCCAATGCCCCATTACCGCACCTATCATGCCAAAGGGGATCACACTCATGACAATCAATGGCTGCATATACGATTTAAACGGTATTGCCAACAGCGCATAAATAATGAAAAACACAAACACCAGCCCCCAAGCAAGCGACCCAAATGACTCGCGTTGCTCTTTAGCTTCACCTTCAAGCGAATAGTCTGCACCAGGGAATTGCTGCATTAGTTCATCAAGGTACGATTTTAGGTCTGCCTGCAGCACTGTCATGTTGGTGTTTGACTTTTCAACATCGGCAGTCACATTAAGCGTACGGTATCGGTCAATACGGTAAATTGATGACGGGCTTTGTCCCGGCACTAAAGTGGCAACATGCGACAATGGCACCGTACCACCGCTAGGTGTATTTATAAGAATATCTTTTAAATCGGCTACTGAACGGCGCTCATCAATGGGTAAGCGCACCATAACACGTACATCGTCACGACCACGCTGAATGCGCTGTACTTGCGCACCAAAAAACGAGTTACGTATTTGCTGCGACACATCAACGCGATTCAAACCAAGCGCTAAACCTTGCTCTGTTAGCTCAATTTGCAGCTCTTCTTTACCATCGGACATGCTGTCGGCAATTTCGTACACTGTTGGGTATGTTGCCAAACGTTGCTTTACTTTTTCTGCAACTTGCTCAAGTGTCGATATTGAATTGCCTGTTAGCTGTACGTCGATAGGGCTTGATGTTCGACCAAATTCAGCACGAAAGGTTACGCTTTCCGCACCAGGGATAATACCAATTAAATCGCGCCATTCACTCGCAAGTTCTCGAGAGCCAATGTCTGATTCGCGTTTTTCTGCTGGCATAATTTCAAACCGAACACTCCCCGAATTAGACGCGCCACCACGGCCACCTGTAGTAGCCAAAATGTTTAAAATAACACTTTGACCGTCTTCGTCACGGTACTTATCTTGCAGCTCTTTTGCTTTATCAGACATTTTAATCACGTATTTATTAGTGACTTCAAACGGTGTACCCGCAGGAAATGTTACTGAGGCTCTCACTGTTTCACTTGGAATGCGCGGGAAGAACACAAACTTTGTCCAGCCACTGGTAATTAACGTTAAAATAATAACGAAAATCCCCACAAACAAGCTGACTGTTGCCAGTTTATTCTTAAGAGCGTGATTAAGCAGCGGTTGGTAATATTTCATAATGGCATGCTCAAAGCCATCGGCAAAACGCTGTTGTAAGCGCTCCAGCTTAGTAGGCTCACCCTTTTCGTGGCGCAGCTTTAAATACTTTAAATGTGCCGGTAATACAAACTTAGACTCAATTAACGAGAACAGTAATACAGGAATAACCACCACAGGGATTTGCGCGAAAATAGCACCACGCGCACCTTCAATAAAGGCAAGCGGTAAAAATGCAGCCACCGTAGTCAATACCCCAAATGTCACTGGGGTCGCTACTTCTTGTGTACCACGAATTGCAGCCTGCTCACCTGTTTCGGCTGTTTTTAAGTGGGTATAGACATTCTCGCCGGTGACAATCGCATCATCCACAACAATACCCAGCACTAAAATAAAGCCAAATAAACTAATAACATTTAATGTGATACCAAATAGTGGCATCACTAAAAATGCCCCCATAAACGATACCGGTATACCAATAAACACCCAAAATGCGATAGCGGGACGTAAAAACAGTGTCAGCAAAGCAAGCACCAGAATGCCACCTTGAATCGCATTGCTGGTGAGGGTTGCAATACGACTTTTCACCACTTCTGAGTCATCATCCCAGTAGCTTAATTCGAAGCCTTCAGGCAGGTTATCTTGCTGTGCGACAATAAAGTTTTTCACGGCATCTGCAACTTCAATCGCACTTTGTGGGCCAATACGATAAACATCAATAAAGGCGGCTTGTTTACCATTAAAACGCGTGCGTACCGGGGTTTCTTCAAAATCGTCTTTAATGCTAGCAATGTCTCCCAAGCGAATGATCGTGCCATCGGCTTGATGCTTAATTACAATCTTTGAAAACTCATCTTTACGATATGCCTGCCCTTTAGAGCGAATAAGCACATCGCCCCCTTCTGTTTTTAAGTTACCTGCTGAGACATCGGTACTTGAATTACGAATAGCAGAAGAGATATCCGACAAACTTAAATCGTATTGACGCAAGGTATCTTTGCTTACCTCAATAGCAATTTCATAATTGCGCACCCCACTTAGCTCAACCTGAGTCACGCTAGGTAGGCGCAATAATTCATCGCGCACTGTTTCTGCATATTCTAAGGTTTCTTTTTCACCATAAATACTTGAAACAGTGACCGCTATTACTTCACGTTTCCATTCAGCGAGCGACACTATCGGCTTTTCAGCATCAACCGGAAAGGTATTAATCGCATCGACTCGGCTTTTTATATCCGCTAATAACTCTCGCGGGTCATAACCTGTTTCGACTTCAATTGTGACAGAAGCCGAGCCTTCAGCTGAACGGCTCGTTATGCGTTTTACACCTTCTAAATCTTGCACCGCTTCTTCGATTCGGATTGTGACCCCTTTCTCGACGTCTTCAGGTGTAGAGCCACGTAATGAGACGCTGACGCTGATGCGATCAGATTCAAATGATGGGAACACCTCAAGCGGTATTTGCGTTGAAACGCTAAATAACCCCGCTAATAAAATGCTGATCAGCAATAAGTTAGCTGCAACATGATTTTTTGTGAACCAAGCTATCATTATTGCGCTCCTTGCTCACGAGCGGCGCGGCGTTGCTCAATCAATTTTTCAACCGTAATGCCTTGTTCTTTTGCTTGCTTTTCAAGCTCTTCGCGACTTAGTCGCGGTGTATCCGCGCGCGTAGCTTGATAAGCTTCGCTGCCCATTACCGTTACTTGCGTACCTGAACTTACTTGCCCAAGTGGCGTAAGCACTAAATTATCTCCAGCCGATAAACCATCAGCCACGATTGCCTGAGTTGCATTTTGCCAAGCCAGCGTAATGTCTTTTCGACGTAAAACCCCTTTTTCCTCGGTGTACACATAGCTGCCTTGGTAAATTGCACTGTTTGGAATAACTAAAGCATTCTCAACGGTTTTACCTTTAATCTGCGCTTTAATATATTGACCAATTTTAATGGGGTACTGGTTGTCGCTTGTGGCTTTATACGGGTCGTGAATTTGCGCCACAACATAAAGTTGCTGAGCACTTTCATCAATCGCACCTTCGGTACGAATCACTTGGCCTTGCCAATGCTGTTTGCCTACTAGGTTTGAGCTGAACTCGACAAGTGAACCCGCACTATTTTTAGCACCATCGCGGAATTGCTCCGGCAAATTAATAAACGGTAAGTCTTTATTTTTAATCGGTAGCCTAATTTCAACACTGTCTACAGCATAAATAATGGCTATTTCCATGTTATTGCTAACAACTTGGCCTAAATCAACACTGCGGCTTAACACTCGTCCTGCATAAGGCGCGGTTATTTTAGTTCGCTCTAAATCAAGTTTTGCTTTTTCAAGGTTGGCTTGTGCCGATAATACACTCGCCTCTGCGGCTGCCAGTTGAGGTTTGCGAAGTACTAAGCTACTCGCTTCTTCGCCTTTACCTAGGCGCTGCCAATCTGTCATAGCTTGTCGGCCACGCGCTTGCTCTTCAAGTAAACTTTGTTCAGCGGTTAATAGTGCGGCTTGCGCTGATTTAACTTCAGCGCGGTGATCTCTATCATCAAGCTGTACAAGTACATCGCCTTTTTCAAAAAAGCCTCCTTCACGGAATTGCTCACTTATTTTAATGATTTGTCCTGAGGCCTGCGCAACCAACTTGCTCTGTGTGCGCGGTTTCACTGTACCAAAACTGTCGATCATAATTTGAAAGCTTTGCGGTGTGAGGCTCTCAACTGCAACATTCACTTTTGCTTTAGGAGGTGATGAAAAGCGATTAGCTTGCGGCGGATTCCCTTTTATAAACATCACTAAAAGTACCGTCACGATTATCACTACGAGTGGAATTAATATTTTACGAGTTTTGCTTTTCATGATTATTGCTCTGCTACTTCGGTGCTTGCTTCACTAAAATCACCCCCGAGGGCAATATGTAAGTTGATTCTGTTGATGATAAGTTGGTTTTTAATTTGAATAACTGAACTTTGTGCGTTAAAAGAGCGGTCTTGTGCATCCAGAACCGTGGTGTAGGTTACCAAACCACTTTGATATTGCTCAAAAGCAAGTTGCTCTGCCGCGATGGCATTTTTTTGTGCTTCAAGTGTTTTTTCGTAACGCACTTTTAGCGCTTGCTCTTGGCTTATTGCTGTTTCAACATCGTTAAATGCATCATAAAGAGTCGCTAAGTAAACTTGTTCTTGGCGTTTAACATTGAGCCTAGCTTGCTCTTCGTTCGCTTTTAAACGTCCGCCTTCAAATAACGGCATCGAAATGCTGCCAAGTAAAGACCAGGCAAGGCTTGAAGGCGAAAATAAATCACTCATTCGATCAGTGCTATCACTGATTGAGGCTGATAAGTTCAAGCTTGGAAAACGCTGTTTGTGCGCATACGCAAGACCGGCATCGGTGCTGAGTAATTGATACCAACTGGCCATTAAATCAGGTTTACGGGTAATAAGCTCAGACGGCAAACCAAGCGGTATGGCATTATCAAGTAAAGGTAAGTCTGCGCTAACCGTAAGCGCTCCTCTAGGGTATTGCCCTGTTAAACGCTCTAAATCACGAATTGATTTTGTTAACGTAGCTTGCTGCTCTGCAATGTTTGAACGCTCTGTATTTAGCTCATTGCGAGCAAGGTAAACATCCAGTGCTTCGTTTAGACCTTGGCGGTAACCAGATTCAATGATTGATAAGTTTTGTTCTGCATTTTGTTCGCGCTGCTTATAAAGATCGAGCAATTTATGATTGCTGATCACATTAAACCAACCCGAAACAACATCAGCAACTAACTGCTGCTTAGCTTGCTCAAACGACGCTTTCTCTGCTAAGTATTCTAAGTTAGCTTGGCGCTCTGACGCCGACAACTTACCCCATAGATCAACTTCGTATCCGAGCTCAAGTGATGCTGAACTTGCATTATTATAATTTACCGGGCGGTTATCTTTACTGCGGCTAGTTCGTGTTGATAAGTCTAAGCTTGGCCACAAAGCCGCACCCGCAGCAACGAGTTGTTGCTCTTTAATTGCAACATCATAACCCGCTTGTAAAATCCCCTGATTATTCGCTAAAGCCTGTTCAACTAAGCTCAGCACCTGTGGATCTTGTAACTGCTGTAACCAATTACCCTTCACAGCTAATACTTTTGAAGCACTGTCTAGTTGTTGCCAAGCGTTTGGTATAGCTTCAAGTTCTGGTACTCGTTCACTATTCGTTGGCTGGCTTGCGCATGCACTTAGCAAAACCACACTTAAGGCAACTAAACTTGGCCTACATTGCCAATTCATCATAAAAACCTGAAAAATAACTATTTATGAGTGTAATTCAAGCATTGCATTAAGTTTTGCTCAACTGACTTTACATAAAATTACACTCGTTGACGTTGTAGTACGATAAACGGCAGGTATTTAGCGATGAGATTAGAGTTACAACGTTCAAACGTAAGCTGTGAGCAATTTGAGGAGAAAAAGCAACCATGAGTGAAACTGTATTAGGAGCGACCGGTTTAACACTCAAAGCCTATGACCATTACTTGTTACTATTTTTTGCAACAGAAACAAAAAAGCCCCGCAATAGCGAGGCTTTTAAATAATGGTGCCCAGAGGCGGAATCGAACCACCGACACGAGGATTTTCAATCCTCTGCTCTACCGACTGAGCTATCTGGGCATAACAATTTACTAATTGTTTAATAAATGGTGCCGACTATCCGAGTTGAACGGATGACCTACTGATTACAAGTCAGTTGCTCTACCAACTGAGCTAAGTCGGCACACTAAAACTGTGTGCGTTGCGCACTATAATCACTTTAAAAGTAATTATCAAATAATGGTGCCCAGAGGCGGAATCGAACCACCGACACGAGGATTTTCAATCCTCTGCTCTACCGACTGAGCTATCTGGGCTTAAAAACTAGTTAATTAACTAGACTTTTAATAAATGGTGCCGACTATCCGAGTTGAACGGATGACCTACTGATTACAAGTCAGTTGCTCTACCAACTGAGCTAAGTCGGCACACTAAAGCTGTGTGCTGCTGCACTATATTAATGTTATAATCTTTTGATTTAAAACACCAATATTTTTAATAATGGTGCCCAGAGGCGGAATCGAACCACCGACACGAGGATTTTCAATCCTCTGCTCTACCGACTGAGCTATCTGGGCGTGCGGCGTATTAAACGGGTTTTGCCTTCGCAAGTCAACTTTTTTTTTGAGCTTTATAACTGTTTGAACAGTTTTCCATCAAGATTGCTATTTTTAATACTTTTACGGTTATTTAAGCATCAAACTGACGCTTTCTGATAGTTTACTCTAATTGTTATTTGGTTTCCTTAGGTAAAAACGTGGTGAATTTTTCTTCGTTGATGGTAGGATTGTTCTACCATCAAGGAACTGCTTAATTTTGCTGTAAAATTATTGGATAAGACCCATGCCGAGTAAATCGACCTCTACTGTAAAAGGCCTATTACCTCTCTTTATAATAACAAACGTAGTTATCACCCTATTAGCGGTGGTTGCTTACTCCTTTTACCCAACCAGTAACGCGCCGAAGCAAACAGAGCCCCCTCGCTTAACTGCAATAGAAGTTTCAGAGTTATTATCTGCACCACTTATCAGCGCACTCACTATGCCTGGACAAGATAAAGTTAAAGAAGTACTCGATTTAAGCCTATTGCTTAATAAAGATTTTGATTACTACTTATATAGATACGAAATTAATGGCGATGCATCGCTTGTCTACGCTAATAACAAAGAGGCGCTTATCGCTTCAAGTAAAGTGGACCAGCAACTTGCTCAAGGCACAATTATTCATACGGTGCTTGAGCTGAATGATCAACCCGTTGGTGAGCTTATAGTAAAACAACATCCACAGCAGCAACCGATCATAGAATCAGCCGCGCTCTCGTATGCCCTCGCGGGTTTAACGCTTTTAGCTTTAGTTATTTTATCATTTGCCTTGAGTGTATTAATTAATAAGCGTTTTATGAAAAACAGCGAATCACTCAGCAACGAATTAATGGTAATAACACAAAATGCCGATTATCAAACGCAGGTGACAGAAGAGCTCGATTTTGGCTTAGATAAAGTCGCTAAAAATATTAATCAATTACTTAATAAAGTGTTGTCGGTTATTACCGAAAACAAAGCCGCTCAGCAAGACTTAGAAAAACTACAAAGCGGTCTTGAAGCAGAGGTACAAAGCAGAACACTGGCCCTTGAACAAGCCACCTTAAAAGCAGAACAAGCAAACGAAACCAAAACGACCTTTTTAGCGACCATGAGTCATGAAATTCGCACTCCCATGAATGGCGTGATTGGTACAATTGATTTACTGCGTCAAACAGAACTTGATGGAGCGCAACATAGACTAAGCACCATTATTAGAGACTCAGCGTTTTCATTATTGGGAATTTTGGATGATATTCTTGATTTTTCTAAAATCGAGGCGGGTAAACTTAATATAGATAATACGC
Organism: Pseudoalteromonas sp. bablab_jr011; assembly: GCF_016464045.1. Classification (NCBI taxonomy): domain Bacteria; kingdom Pseudomonadati; phylum Pseudomonadota; class Gammaproteobacteria; order Alteromonadales; family Pseudoalteromonadaceae; genus Pseudoalteromonas; species Pseudoalteromonas sp. bablab_jr011. Next base: position 28,244 of record NZ_JACDWU010000164.1, read on the forward strand.
CATTTTCAGTGTCAGACACCATTGAAGAGGTCGCGCGGGTGTTGTCATCTGTCGCGAGAAAGCGCGATCTTGACCTTGAGCTTGCCATTGCCCCCGACATTCCAACCAACCTGATTGGAGATACTGTTCGCGTACGCCAAGTACTGTACAACCTATGTAGTAACGCCATTAAGTTCACCACCACCGATGATAACCGTAAAGGCTGCGTAAAAATATCAGTAGAAGTGGTGCAAAATACCACCGATCACTACACCTTACGCTTTGGTGTTTCTGATAATGGCAAAGGGATGACACGCGCACAACTTGGCGAAATATTTAATCCCTTTATACAAGCCGAAAGCTCAATTACGCGTGAATACGGTGGAACAGGCCTAGGGTTATCCATTTGTAAAAGCTTAACAGAGCTTATGCTGGGCACTATTTCTGTCACCAGTGACTTGGGTATCGGCAGTGAATTTATTGTAGAACTTCCTTTTAGCACGCAAGGTAAAGTCGATTTTGCACATAAACACGTCATTAAAGATCAGCGCGTTGTGGTTGTTACGAATCATGATGGCCGTAAAAAACTATTAACGCGCTATCTCTCGTTTATGGGGGCCACCGCCGTCATTGCCGACAGCAACGAAAAAATAGAAGCAGAACAAGACAGTAAAGATATTATTTGGGTTCTCGATGGGATCGAAAGCATGGAGGACATTAATTATATATTGCGCCGCCTGCTTTACACGCTAGAAGATAACCACCAACAAGTAATCGTTCTCAGTAAATTAGATGAAGCAGCCGTTAATCATAAAAATATTTTCTATTTAAATGCTGCCCCACTGTGTAAGTCTAACTTTATGATGTCGCTACTTGTTGCTGCGGGCTTACATCAGCCAAAGCAAATTACTTCTGCAAAAACATTTAACAACTACTTAAGCGTTGAACAAGCGCGCGAGGAAAATAAGCTTATTCTGTTAGTGGAAGATAATGTTTTAAACCAGCAAGTGTTAACTGACCAACTTCATTTACTCGGTTACGGGGTCGAGTTGGCAGAAAATGGCCAACAAGGTTTAGAGCTGTGGCGAAAAAATCACTATGCGATTATTCTCACCGACTTACACATGCCAAAAATGTCAGGTTACGACATGGTAAAAAGTATTCGCGAAGAAGCTTCTCAGCTAGAAGACATTAATGCACAACCGTATATAGTAGCAATCACAGCAAATGCGCTTAAAGGTGAAAAAGATCGTTGCTTGAGCATTGGTATGAATGATTACATCACTAAGCCTGTTGAATTAAATGTGCTTGAATCCACCTTATTAAAGTGGTCTAACAAAAGAAATCCACAAAGCACATCGGTTGAAGCCAAAAAATCAGCTATGCCTATCGATATGAACATGCTCGCTAAATATATTAATAACGATGAGGCTAAAAAACTGCGCTTCTTTAAAATGTATTTAGAGCAAAGTAATCAATTGACTAAAAATATTAATGCGGGTGTCATTGAACATGACATCGACAGCATTATTTCGTCGTGCCACCAGCTAAAATCAATTTCGAAAACGATTGGTGCGATGAAAGTCGCCGAGCTTGCCGCTGAATTTGAGCACTTTTGCAAAAACGAAGAGCCAACCAGCGATGAGCTAATTGAGCTGCGTGATGGTTTTGAAATTGAGTACTCTAAGGTAGCGCAGTTTCTCAAAGAGCAAATTAAAAAAGCTGAAACCGAGCAATAAAAAAGGGCCTTTTGGCCCTTTTCTATTATTTTTCAGGTGGACGGTAGCCTTCAATTTCTACGTCTTTACCTTCAAATAAAAACCCTACCATTTGCTCTTCTAAAAAAGCACGGTGCTCTGGGTCCATCATATTTAAATGTTTTTCATTGATCAGCATTGTTTGCTTATGCTGCCATTGGCCCCACGCTTCTTTGCTGATGTTGTTGAAAATCTTTTCACCAAGCTCACCTGGGTATAGTTGGAAGCCTAAGCCTTCAGCTTCTTTTTGTAACTTTTGACAAAATACTGTACGTGCCATAATTGCTCTCTACTCTTATTGCGTGATGCTATTGTAATCTATTGTGCTTAATTGTTTAACCAGCTTTTTAGTGGGTGCAGCCAACCCAACTTCAACCGATTCGTCAAGCGGATACCAAACAAGTTGGCGCTCGTTAATAAAATCAGGAATTGCCGGTAAGGTTAGCACATGTGGGTTAATGGTTAATTCAAAATGCGAGAATACATGGGTAAATGCCTCAAGTGCTTGCGTGTTATCAGTTAAACCATGTTGTGCTAAAAAGTGTTCTAACTCGCTGTACTCGGTAAATTCAAAAAAGCCAAATAAACCTCCCCAAATACCGCTACTTGGCCGCTTTTCCATTAATACTTTATTGTCACAGGCTAAAATAAGTTGATGACACGCTTTTTTAGGCACCGCTTTTTTAGGTTTTGAGTGTGGAAACTCTTTCACTTTACCTTGATTAAATGCCTGACATTTACTCTTTAACGGGCATGGCTGACAATCAAACTTACTGCGAGAGCAAAGACTTGCTCCTAAGTCCATCATGGCTTGGTTAAATTCAGTAACCGACTCTTTGGGGGTTAACTGAGACGATAACGACCAAAGCTGGTTTTCAACTTTTTTAACCCCGTACCAGCCCTCAACCATAAAGAACCGCGCAAGAACTCGCTTAACATTACCATCTAAAATAGGGTGATGTTGACCCAGCGATAACGATAAAATAGCGCCTGCAGTCGAGCGGCCAATGCCAGGTAAATCCATGACTTCTTCGAGGGTTGTAGGAAACTTGCCTTGGTATTTATCACGGACTATTTTTGCTGTTTTATGTAAATTACGGGCACGGGCGTAATAACCAAGCCCAGTCCAGTGATGTAATACCTGATCTTCATCAGCATTAGCGAGCGCGATAATATCAGGGAAGCTTTGCATAAACTTCTCAAAGTATGGGATAACAGTGATCACTTGCGTCTGTTGCAACATCACTTCGGAGATCCATACTTTGTAAGGGGTTTTATTTAACTGCCATGGCAGTGTCTTACGACCATGAAGGTGATACCAGTCAACCACTTGGTTAGCAAACCAAGTTGACTCCTTATTGCTTAAATTCAAAATAACATCTTTACTTGCTGAAGCTCATTGCGGCTCAGTCTATTGCAGTTAGTTAGGCCAAGCAAGTGAAAACCCAGCATCGAGGCGTGTTACCCTTACAGGATTAAATAAGAGTTAATATAAGTGTTAATCCGTCCTTAAATAGAGCAAAAGCGCTTCGCATATTTATTCGCGTAATTAACAGCGACACAGCGCTTTTGCCAATTATGCCCCCTCTCCACGTCATAAACTCCGCCATGCCTCAATATCAAATTCACTACAGCAAAATTAATCTCGAAAGATAAACAGGTCCTAACTATTGTACTCAAGGCGCTGGTCAGGGATAATACGCACCCTTTTTCTATAGTCCGTGTTTTTATCAGGCCAAATTATATGAATGACTCAAGTAACCCTAACCTCGAGCAAGCAAAGCAAGAGGGTAAATATATCCGCACTATTCGTAGTTTCGTTAAGCGCGAAGGTCGCCTAACTAAAGGCCAAGCAGCCGCCATCGAAAAGTGTTGGCCAACAATGGGCCTTGAGCATAAAAACGGCATGCTCGACCTGAAAGACGTCTTTGGTAACGATAACGATATCGTATTAGAAATCGGCTTTGGTATGGGTAAATCACTTGTTGAAATGGCTAAAAATGCCCCTGAGTTAAACTTTATTGGTATCGAAGTACATCGCCCAGGTGTGGGTGCATGTTTAATGGATGCCGATGAAGCGGGTATTACCAATCTACGTGTATTTGAGCACGATGCTATTGAAGTGTTGGCTGACTGTATTGCCGATGAAAGCTTATCTAAGCTGCAACTGTTTTTCCCTGATCCATGGCATAAAAAGCGTCACCACAAGCGTCGTATCGTGCAACCTGAATTTGCACAAAAACTACGTAGCAAGTTAAAAATAGGTGGGGTTTTCCATATGGCAACAGACTGGGAAAATTACGCAGAACACATGCTAGAAGTTATGCAAGTTGCAGAAGGTTACAAAAACCAATCTGAAACAAACGATTATGTTCCTCGCCCTGATTCTCGCCCGTTGACTAAATTTGAGCAACGCGGTCACCGTTTAGGTCACGGTGTATGGGATTTAATGTTTGAACGTACGAAGTAACATAAGGTAAAGCCAGAATGAGTAAGTTAACCAACCCCAGTTTATTATTACTTCGCAACGACGAAGAGTTAGTTGGGCAATCCATTTTAGTGGTTAACTTTGAACAAGATGGCTTTTTACGAGAGCTAAAAGCATTAAACCCAAATGCGGCCATAACTGCATTTAGCTATAACCACGCAAATGCACAGTATGCCAGTAAAATTAATGGCATACGCGCGGTGGTTGATCACACTATTCCTGAAGGGAATTACGACTTAGTTATCTATTACTACCCTAAAGCGAAGCCTGAAGCTTTAATGTGTCTTGATAATATTCGCGCTATTTGTAAAGAAGATGCACAGCTTCTTATTGTTGGTGAAAACAAAGGTGGCGTTAAGTCAGCAGAAAAACAGCTTAAGGATTTGTGTGGTTTTAGTAACAAAATCGATAGCGCCAAACACTGTATTCTATACCTTTTTTCTGAGCTGACATTAAACGATAGTTTTGATATAAGCCGTTACCACAAGCCATTTCAAGTTAAAGCGGGCGATCTTGAATTTACCGCTATCAGTGTACCGGGGGTATTTAACCATGGCGCACTCGATGTAGGGACCGCTGTGCTATTAAATAACGCTCCTAATATCAGTAAAGGTAAAGTACTCGATTTTGCCTGTGGGGCTGGTGTAATTGCCGCCTATCTAGGAATTAAACACCCTGACCTTGTGTTTACTTGCAGTGATGTCAGCGCACTTGCAACCTATGCCACCACACAGACTCTTGCGTTAAACAATTTACAAGGTGACGCAATATTAAGTGATGGTCTTGAAAGTATTGATGGTAAATTTGATTTAATAATCAGTAATCCACCTTTTCATACCGGCATTGCGACCGACTACACAATTGCTGAAGCGTTTTTAGCTAATGCAAAACAACACCTTACTAAACAGGGTAAGCTTACAATCGTCGCGAACAGCTTTTTGAAATACCCTCCTATTCTTGAAGCACAATTTGGTCAATACACAACTGACTTCAAAAATACTAAGTTTTCAGTTTACTCAGCGGTTTAGTTTTCGTTAATTAATATTGGTTGTTGAAATATTTTTCTTATTATTTAGTTACTTTTTGTTGTCTTTGCTAGACTAAGAAGTTACTAATAATACTAAAAAGATTGGCTTTAGACAGCGCATGTCAATATTCTCTGCACAAACAAGTATTCGCAAAGCTTTAACTAACGCAGTAATGTTAGTTACCGCACTCTGTTTGTCGCTATCTATTTCTATTTCGACCTACCTTGATGTAAAAGAGCAAAAATCACTCATCATCGATAAGATTACTATTTTATCTAAAATTGTCGCATACAACGCACAAGTTACCGTGCTATTCGACGATAACGAAACAGAAACTGAGCGCTTAAAATCATTTGAGTCAGTACCTTTAATAAAAAACATTCATATTTACTCTATTGACGAGCTTTCTAATGAACCGGTTTTTTTCAGTAGCTTTAACGCCAGCAAAACGCCGCCCGTTCCGATTAAAGTAGGTAGTATTAATGACTTATTAGTACCTAATGTTAAAGATAAAGTTATTGAGCTTGTTACCCCTATCGTTTACGAGGGGAACACCATTGGCTATGTGTATATTCGCGGTGGTCTAGACCGATTAAATGAATACATTAATCATAAAATTATGATTGATATCCTACTGACGCTGTTCGTACTGGTATTAGTGTTTTTTGTTGCGCGAAGTATTCAAAAGCGTATTGCAAACCCCATTGATGAGCTGAGTGTGTTGCTGCAAGACGTTTCTAAAAATCATAATTATGAAACGCGCGCGCAAAAAACCAATATTGATGAAATAAATCAACTCGCGGGCAGCTTAAACATCATGCTTGCGCGCACTCAAAAACAAATTGAGCGCCATGAAAAAGATAAACAAGAGATAAAACAACTCAACCAAAGCCTTGAAGAAAAAGTAAATCAGCGAACCATTGCCCTTCGTGAAGCAAACCAAGAGCTACTCAACACCCTTGAGCGAATGCATCAATATCAAAACCAAATCGTTGAAAACGAAAAAATGGCTTCGTTGGGCCAAATGGTTGCAGGGGTCGCACACGAAGTTAACACCCCAATTGGTCTGGGGATAACCGGGTCGACGCTGTTGCGTGACAAGCTGGCTGAAATCAATACGCTGTTTGAACAAAAAACCTTAACATCGGCACATTTAAAACGCTTTATAGATGATGGCATTGAAAACCTCGACTTAATTTATCGTAACCTCAACCGCGCTGCCGAACTGGTGTCGAGCTTCAAAAAGGTGGCTGTAAACCAAGATGGCGAAATGACTTCTCTGGTTAACTTACATAACCTATTAAGTGATGTTGTGCTCTCAATGCGTTCAGAAATTGAATACCGCAGCCCTAAAGTAAACATTAATTGCAGTCACGACATTAGCATCGAAACAAAGTCAGGGCCGCTGCAACAGATCTTACAACAACTGTTAAGTAACTCCGTGATACACGCTTTTACTGACAATCAAAATAACGAAATAACCTTTGACGTTGAGCGTAATGAGAGCAGCTTAGTCATTCATTATTTCGACAATGGCGTTGGGGTAGACAAATCGATTAAAAAACGAATTTTTGATCCCTTTGTTACCACCAAACGTGGCGAAGGTGGAAGTGGTCTAGGCATGCACCTCGTTTATAATTTAGTTACCCAAGCATTAGGGGGCAGCATTATTTACGATGAGCTAAGTAATGAAGGCGCTCACTTTATTATTACTCTGCCATTGAACGAAGGTGCAGTTTAATGAGAGCGCTCTTTTATCTATTTGTATTAGTGCTTATAACATACCCCGCGCAGGCTAAGTCGCCTGACCAAGTAAAGTCGGCATTTTTATTTCAAATTGCGAAGTTTGTTGAGTTCACACATGATGACACTGCACGCCCTGTGTCATTTTGTTTTTACAGTTTAAATAGTGGTCCTGGTGCATTTATGAAGGACCGAGATGAACTGCAAATTAACAACAAACCAATTAATGTGATATTAGTTAAAAAAACTCAGCAAATTTCTGAACTTTCTCAACTTTGTGATATCACATACATTGATGAAACATTAGAAAATGATATACTTCCACTTTGGACCGATACAATTTCATTGGATACTTTAACAATAGGTGAAAGTATCAGTTTTTTAGAAAACGGCGGCATAGCCTCTCTGGTTCAAGAAGGGAATAAAATCCGACTGTATATCAATAAGCAGCACGTATTGCAGCAGAACTTTAAAGTGCAATCTCGATTGTTAGCTATGGCTAAGTTTTATCCAAATTGATTTTACTTGTTAACAATTGGATCTACTCCTATAATCTCTAGTATTCGGTTTTGCTTGATAATACCGAATTTTTGTAAATAAAATTTCCGAAAAGGTTAATATACAATGCAAACGCCAGTCATTCTGATCGTAGAGGATGAAGACGTAACTCGACTAAACCTCGTTAGTTTATTTGAAGCTGAAGGTTACAAAGTTATTGAAGCCATTGATGGCGATGATATGCATGACAAGCTTACAAATAATGATGATGTGAACCTTGTAGTTATGGACATCAACCTACCAGGTAAAAACGGGTTAATCTTAGCTCGTGAATTACGTCAAAAACGCAATGTTGGCCTGATTTTCTTAACAGGTCGTGACAACGACGTTGACCGTATTCTAGGTCTTGAAATTGGTGCAGATGATTACATCACTAAGCCGTTCAACCCTCGCGAACTAACGATTCGTGCGCGCAACCTAATCTCTCGTACAGCGTTAGGTGGCGAAGAAGCTAATATCGAAACAAATGGTGTTATTACATTTAACGGTTGGGAACTTGATGAAAACAGCCGTTGTTTAACATCACCAAGTGGCGATGCTAAACGTCTACCTAAAGGTGAATACCGTGCGTTACGCTTAATGCTTGACTCTCCTGGCCGTATCTTTAGCCGTGAGCAACTTATTAAGCATATGACTGGCCGCGAGCTACGTGCTAACGACCGTACAGTTGATGTAACAATTCGTCGTATTAGAAAACACTTTGAAAGCGATAACAGCACATCTGAGCTTATCAGCACCATCCATGGTGAAGGCTACCGCTTCATTGGTAAAATTGACAACTAATTAGAACTAATCTTCTAACTGTTGTAAAAATAATTGGAGGGCTTCATGCCCTTCATTTATTTTATCTGCTAAAACACTTAACCACTCTTGCAGTTCTTCTGCACTCTCATCAAGCGCACCGTGTTCCATCTTTTTAGCATGTAATTGCACATCGTTTAAACCAACAGAACCTGCAGCACCTTTTAGCTTATGGGCTACCGATTTATATTCTTCTCTGTCGTCTATAGCCAGAGCATCGGCTAATTCTGTTTGATACTGCGGGTTAAGCTTAGCAAATAACGCAGCGCTGCGTTTAAACACCTCTAACCCCATAGAGCCAACAAAATCTTCAATGGTTTCAATGTCGAGTAATTCTACGTTGATACCGGAAAGATCTTTCGGCTTAGCGGCTTTAACAGATGCAGAGTCAGGTACTTTTTGCTGTTTAATATCAAATAGCTCACCCAGCATTTTATCAAGCTTCGTGGTGTTAATTGGTTTTGCTAATGCACCTTGAATACTTATACCAGCGAGCTCCTCTTCGGCGCTTCTTACGTTGGCGGTAAGGGCAACTATCGGTAAGTTATCAAAATGCTCATCATCACGAATTTGCCTTGCTACTTCATCACCATTAATGTCGGGTAATTGCATATCTAATAGCACTAAGTCTAAATCATCCTCGGTGTAAACAAACGACAGCGCATCTTCACCGGTTTCAGCCCAAATAACTTCGTGACCACGCTGCTCTAACAGGTTAGTTGCTATTTCAGCATTTAATGGCACATCTTCAACTAACAAAATGTTTAAGCTGCGAACTGCATAGCTTTGCTCGGTTGGCGCAATACAAAGTTTAAGGGGGATTTCTACCACGAATACACTGCCCTCGCCCTCTGTGCTGCTAACATGTATTTCACCTTTCATAGCACTAACCAACGCTTTGGTTACGGCTAAACCAATTCCCGAGCCAATTGCGTTGGTGCCATTTATATCTGGCGCTTTATAATACATGTCAAAAATACGGTGTAGCTGCTCTTGAGGGATCCCTTGTCCTGTATCACTCACTCGCATTACTAACCAAGGCCCATCAGGGCGATTTTCACGGCGGCATTCGAGTTCTACATGACCTTGCTGGGTAAATTTCACCGCATTATTAATAAGGTTCCAAACAACTTGGCGAAGGCGGGTTGGATCTAAAGACGCATACACATCAAGCGTGCCTTTACGCTTGATATTAAAGTCGAGGCCTTTTTGTTCAGCAATTAAACCCGCAAAGTTCACAACATCATTGATAAAGTCTGCAACATTCACTGAATCGGCTACAATATCAAGTTGCTCACGGTCAATTTTATCTAAGTCTATAATATCATTGAAGATATTACCCAGCGTTTCAGCACTTGAGAACACCGTGTTACACCAGCTTCGTTGCTGCTTATCGAGCTCAGTATCGAGTAGCATGCGGGTTAAACCAACAATGCCATTAAGTGGGGTTCTTAATTCATGGCTCAGAGTAGCAATGAATTTCCCTTTATCTTTGTAGGCTGCCTCTAGCGCTTGAGCAGCTTCTTTACGGCTGGTGATATCACGACCGAACGCAAGTAAGCCTATGTATTCACCTTTTTCATTAATAAACGGCAATTTACGCATTTCAAACCAACGTTTCTCCCCTCCTACAGGGTATTCAACGTCTAAAGTGAGTGCTTGATGAGTCTGCGACACTTTTTTGTCGGTGCGTAATACTTCAGGTAGATAATCGCTTGGGTAAATTTCTTCGACACTTTTGCCAATCAGGTCTTCGCTACTTTTACCAATCACCTCTTCAAACATTTTATTACACCCAGCGAACACACCATTGTTATCACGGTAGTAGAATAAATCGGGTGAGGAGTCGACAATAGAGCGAAGTAACATGCCCTGTTGTGCTAACTCTTGTTGTGTTTTCTTACGCTCGGCAATTTCTCGTCTTAACTCTTCAATTGCTCGGTGTTTGGCATGAAACGCCATTTTACGTTCGTCAATTTCTTCATTAAGGCGACTAATATTGTCTTTTAACGTTTGGTTTAAGAGCTTTTCTTGTTTGGTTGCACTGTCTAAGTAACTGTATGACGCTTCTAACTGACGAATAGAATTTAACAGTACAGAAATTAAAATTGGCGATACGACAGCCGTAAAAAACATTACAGCCAATACATCAACTAAGGTTACGGTTCCAACTGCCACGTAGTAAAACATACACGACAATATTAAAGACATAACCAATAACAGGGCATAGCAAGCTGCGGCGGTTTTGAATTCACCGTATTTTGATATAAAGCTTGAGAGTGTGCGAGCCCACGGACTCAAAGAAGAATCAATCATAGATAAAGCTTAGGCACATAATCTAAAAAAAACAGCATAGCTAATTTTATCACTATTCCTTATGAAATATTCATATTGTGCGATAAACACAGAATTTTTTCATCAACGCCGCGTTTTTTATATTTTTTCATGTAAAATACCGCGCTTTAATAATTGCAAAGAATGAGTATTACCATGCAGACCACGATGCCAGATATTGCTGATACGGCTCCCGCCTTACGAACAGGAAAATTAGACTGGGTTGGCATGGGCGAAATTGAACTTCCTTTCATTTTTGAATCTCGCAATATTGCCCCTGTAAATGTAGTTGCTAAAGCACGCGCATTTGTAAATTTACATAAAGAAGATGCGAAAGGCATTCACATGTCGCGCTTATTTTTAGCACTCGATACCTTATCAACTGAGCAGCAAGTGAACCCACAAACACTTGCTCAGGCACTTGATACCTTTATTAGTAGCCATGATGATTTAAGTGACCAAGCACAAATTGAATTTAAGTTTGAGCTTCCGTTGCGTCGTGAGTCTTTGTTGAGTGGCAAAGTGGGTTGGAAAAACTACCCAATCCACCTAATAGCCAAAATTAATCAAGGTGTATTAAGCTTTGAGCTAATGGTTGATGTCACTTACTCATCGACTTGCCCATGCTCAGCTGCGCTCGCAAGGCAATTAATTCAACATGCATTTGATGAAAAATTTGCAGAGCAACAACTTGATAAACAAACAGTTTTAAACTGGCTTGGCACAACAGAAGGGATTGTCGCCACACCGCACTCTCAGCGATCAATTGCAAATGTGAAAGTGAAGCTTGATAACGCTCTCACCAGCTTTGATGTGGTTGGCTTAATAGATGCATTAGAAGGTGAATTAAAAACCCCTGTGCAAGCGGCAGTTAAACGTGAAGACGAGCAAGAATTTGCACGTTTAAATGGCCAAAACCTGATGTTCTGTGAAGACGCGGCTCGTAAAATCAAAGGGCTGTTAGAAGAGCAAGATTATGCCGATTACTGGTTGCAAATCAACCACTACGAATCACTCCATGCGCATGATGCTGTTGCAATTGCCGTAAAAGGAGTTGCTGGCGGTTATACTGCTTAAATAATTTGGTAACTCCCGACACTTAGGCACACATATTGCTTTTATATTTCAGTGTCAATTTGTTGTTGTGGAGTTACCTTATGGAATTCGCTTTATTATCAATTTTAGTTTTAGTCGTAGTGGCTTCTGTTGTTGCGTCAAAGTTCAGCGATGATGGCGGAAACCCGTACCCTTTCACTCGTAAACAAAGTGTTTTTACTCAAGTTGAAAGTGCTTTTTTAAACCTTCTTGAACGTGCCGTTGGCGATCAATACAAAATTGTAAGCCGCGTAAAACTAATCGATTTAATTGACTGCAAGCAAGGCTTATCTGTTAAAGCAAAGCGAGCAGCCATGACGAAGGCAAAAGGTAAGCAATTAGATTATGTGCTTATCGATAAAGAAAAGCTAACAATCGTTGCAGCTGTTGATTTAGTAAATAATACCAACAAAGACGGTCATAAAGCACAGCGAGATTGGTTTGTTAGTGGCGCATTAGAAGCGGCTGGCATTCCTCATATTCGTATGAAGGTGAAATCGGGTTATCAACCAAGGGAAGTCCGTGATGCGATTATGTTTAAGCTAGGGAAACCTGCAGCAGCGCCGATAAGACCAACACGCAACCGTGTTACAAAGCCTGCAGTATTGTCGCCATCTCAAGCAAAAGCTCATACGAGCTCTACCGCACTTGCTGAAATATAAGTTGTCATAATAGTGGCAAAAGCAGACTTTCGGGTCTGCTTTTTTGTTTGTTTTATACATTTTTAGGTATAATCATCCTATTCAATCTAAGGAATCAAATATTATGCACGTTGGTATTATTGGCGCGATGGAGCCAGAAGTAAAAATTTTACGCGAAGCAATGGCAAACCCAAGCACGATGACAAAAGCAGGGTTTACATTCTACACAGGCGAATTAGCAGGTAATAAAGTAACACTTGTTCAGTCTGGTATCGGTAAAGTGGCGTCTGCGGTAGCGACCACGTTACTCATTGATAACTTTACACCTGATTGTGTGATCAACACCGGTTCTGCGGGTGGCTTTGAACCGTCATTAAATGTGGGTGATGTGGTTATTTCATCTGAAGTGCGTCACCACGATGTTGATGTTACTGCGTTTGGTTACGAAATCGGTCAAGTACCACAAATGCCTGCTGGTTTTGCAGCTCACCCAAAACTGATTGAAGCTGCAGAACAAAGCGTTAGCCAAATCAGTGATGTTAAGACCATGATTGGCCTAATTTGTACTGGCGACTCGTTTATGTGTGACCCGGTACGTATAGAAAAAACACGTGCTGAATTTCCAACAATGCTTGCCGTAGAAATGGAAGGCGCTGCAATTGCTCAAGCTTGCCACGTACTTGAAACGCCGTTTGTGGTTATTCGTTCTATGTCAGATATAGCGGGTAAAGAATCACCGCAGTCATTTGAAGAGTACATTGAAACAGCATCAATTAATTCATCAAAAATGGTTGTGGCCCTATTAGAAAAACTGACCTCGGTGAGTTTATAAGGTGATTACACATTTTGTTCAAACCCATTTGGACATTATTGTATTTTTTATAGCGCTCCTTGCTGAGCGCTTTTTCCCCTTAGTTAGCTGGTATCACCCCAACACTTTTTTAAGCATTATATTCGCAGCCTTGGGAGAGCGTTTATATAACCGTTCAAACCCCACGAGTTATCAATATCTTGCCTCTACCCTTGCCTTTACTTTGACCGTTTTAGTGATTGTCGTTCTTGTTGTATTGTTCTTAGAGTTTGCTTTCTACCCCGAGTTACTGAATGGCTTAATCTTATATTTACTGCTAAGTAGCCGCTTACAAGAAAAGAAGTCGCTGCGTATTGCTAGACTCATAAAACAAAATCAAAAAGCTATCGCAAAAGAGCTACTATCGAGTTTGGTTGCACGTGATGTGTCACGACTTTCATCGCCAGGTATCTGTAAAGCCACCATGGAGTCATTGGTGCTGCAAAGTGCGAGGCATTATTTTGCCGTTATATTCTTTTATTTAATCGGCGGGCCTATTAGCGCAATCGTTTATCGTTTATTAACGCTTATTCACCAATCATGGCGTAAAAAGCAACAGCCAAATAGTCCATTTTTAAAACCTATCGCAAAGCTGTTATTTGTCCTTGAGTGGCTACCCACTCGATTAGTTGCCATCACGATTGCGGCAACCAATGCCAGTAAACACAGTATTCATTATATTAAATACTACGGTAGACATTTTTATCAAACGAATACAGGCTGGTTATTAAGTGTGACCTCAGCAGCCTTACACGTACAACTTGGCGGCCCCGCACTTTATCAAGGCGAACGTTACAATAAAATGCGTGTAGGCACCGAACGATTACCCACTGCCGATGATATTCCTGTGCTTGTAAACCGTTTAAATCAAGCAAAAGCATTCTGGCTGCTATCAATCGTTGCAATCGAAATAGCCACACTATTGCTCGTTAACTAATTGCGACAAAAAAACCAGCCGAAGCTTAATGCCAGTCAGTTAAGCAGTTTTTTGAATAAATATGTGAATATTATTCAGTTAAAGCTGCTTAAAGCAGGTGGGGACAAAATTAGCTAAAGACCATATAGCAAAAGGGCTTCAGTAAGATTTTTATAAATCATCG
>NZ_JACDWU010000165.1:0-17623 GCF_016464045.1 Pseudoalteromonas sp. bablab_jr011
AGCAATCGCATGCGTTTTCGTGCATTTGGTTCTTTTCGAGAAAGCGCTAAAAGTTGTTCAGATATGTTTGGGTTCAATGCTAATCACCAGTGATTTTATATAGCCTATATTAGATCAGATATTTAAGCGGAATGGTATAACCTCTAGTCTCTAATCTCTAATCTCTAATCTCTAATCTCTAACCTCTAATCTCTAACCTCTAACCTCTAACCTCTAACCTCTAATCTCTAACTTCTAACTTCTAATCTCTAACTTCTAACCTCTAAAATTAACTCATACCTATTTCGTATTCGAGACTTGATCTATAGACATTTTTTTCGGTTGGGCGATAATGAAAACTCGATTTTTTATGCACTAACCTTTTTATGTTAATCACCTTACCGATTGCCGAACTTGTACCAGGGATGTTTGTTGACAGTGTCAGTAAGCAACAAGAACACATAAACAGTATTAAAATAAAAACGCGTGGTTTAGTGCGTGATAAAACCATTATTAAGCGTTTAATTTCTGAGGGCGTTGAAGAGCTCCTTATCGATTTTGCTCAGAGTGATGTTGCGCTTCCTAAAAAATACCAACCAGTTGCAGAACCAAGCAAACCAATTGTAGAGCAAACTGACGCCCTTAATACTAAGTCGCACGCTGTAACGGTTGAGCAGGAGTTTCTTAAGGCGAGTGTTCACTACGAACAGTATAGCCGTAAATTACAAGCACTTTACTCAGACATCACCGCGGGTCTGAAAATGAATATGAGTTTATTAGATGATATTGCGGTTGATATTGTCGGCTCTGTGTTTCGGAATCACAATGCGCTGACGATATTAACGCGTCTTAAAGACAAGCATATCTATAATTGGCGTCATATGATTAATACCGCAATTTTAGTTAGTGTGTTTGCTAAGTATCTAGGCTACAAAGAAAAAACGATAAAAGAGCTTGCTATGGGGGCGCTTTTGCATGATATAGGGCAAGCAAAAATGCCGCAAGGAGTGCTATCAAAGCCCAGTGCATTGAATGACACAGAAATGCAGGTTGTTAGAAAACATGTCGCACAAAGCTTAGGTGTGATTAAAGGTGAAAAGGGAATTAGCCCTTTAATGCTTGATATGGTCGTTAATCATCATGAACGCTTAGATGGCAGTGGCTACCCGCGTGGCATTGGCGCTGAAAAGCTGAGTCGGCCAGCGCGAATGATGGCCATAGTCGATGTGTATGATGCAATGACAGCAGACCGCCCTCATCAATTAGGCGAAGAGCCTATCTCGGCATTACGTTACTTGTTGGCTAATAAGCACCTGTTTGACTCAGAACTTGTACAGCGGTTTATTAAGTGCTTGGGAGTACATCCAGTTGGCACAATTGTTAAGCTTAACAATGAACGCCTTGCGTTAGTGATGGAAGGGAATCATGAGAACCCTATAAAGCCTAAAGTAAAAATATTTTATAATGCTAAACACAAGCACCATATTACCGCTAAAGATGTTAATTTAAGCGAAAACCATGAATTAAAGATTGTTGCTAGTATCAAACCGCTTGATTACCAGCTTAATTTGGCTCGTTTGTTAAAAGAGCATTTGCTTGTTTAGCTTTAGTACAGTGCTTTTTGGCATTACGTTTAGCTGAAATAAATGCACCACTAAAACAACTTACCATTAATACCAACCACAATAATGTGCCTTTTTCGACATGCAAAGCTACACAACACAACAATAACGACAGAACCGCGCTGCACATCGCACCTAACCAATACTGATTAACGGGGTTATCGCACTCACCGGCTTTGGTGCAAGCACAGTAATTTGCTTTACAGAAGTAGTAAACACTGACACCACACAAGAGCAATGCAGTAAAAATAAAAGCGATTTCCATAACCATGCCTGATCCATTAACACACTGTTTTTAGTCTAAAGCGATGCTAAAAAGATGTCAATGCAAATGATAATTGATATCAATTACTGTTTGTTACCAGAGATCTGATGAGTTTTAATAGGTTGTTATCTTGTTGTTAAAATGTGGGTTTTTTACCTATTTCTAACGAAAAATTACAGTTTTTTGATCTTAATTAAGGTAATGTTCGAAAGTTTGTAATTATTAGAATAAAACATCTAATACCAACATGTAGCGCTAACTTTAAAAGCTAACTAGCTGGTTGCACTATAAATTGGTATCGCTAACGCATTAGATTGCAAGAGGACACAGATTTATGAAGTTCACTAAAACATTAATTGCAGCATCACTTGCTGTTGTTTCTGCTGACAGCTTTGCTGCAGCTTTCCAATTAGCAGAGCAAAATGTATCGGGTTTAGGCCGTGCATACGCAGGTGAAGCAGCCGTTGCTGATGATGCTTCAGTTGTAGCTCGTAACCCTGCACTTATGTCTTTATTCAAAGACAAGCAAATTTCAGTGGCAGGCATTGCTGTTATTCCAGACGTAAGCTTAAAAGGCCAGAGCGCTGCATATGGTTTAGATGCAAACTCAATTGATGATGATAGCATCGCTCCATCTGCATTTATTCCTGCGGGTTACTTCACCATGCCATTAAATGACAAAGTGTCGTTAGGTTTTGGTGCTTTTTCTAACTTTGGTCTTTCAACTGAGTTTAATGACGACTATGCGGCAGGCTCGATTGCGGGTGAAACTGAAATCGTAACTGTTAACATGAATGCCAGTGCATCGTACAAAATTAACGAGCAGTTCAGCGTAGGTCTTGGCTTAAACTATGTTTACGCTGATGCAAAAGTAGTTCGTAATGCCGGTGCTAACCCATTTGGTATCCCTGCGAATACGCAAATTGCTCACCTTGAAGGTGACGATTACGGTTTTGGTTGGAACGTGGGTGCAATGTACCAACTTGATGAAAATAACCGCTTTGGCTTTAGCTACCGCAGCGAAACAGATATCGATTTTGAAGGTGAGTACTCAAACCAATTACCTGCAGCTGTGGGTGGTTTAGCAGGCATGACTGTACCTGGCGAGCTAAAATTAACATTACCAGCGATTGCTGAGTTCTCTGGTTCACACCAATTAGACAAAAAGCTAGGCGTACACTACAGTATTTTATGGACTGGTTGGGATAGCTTCCAGAAATTAGAAGCGTATACACCAAGCCGTGAAACGCCTGTTTTCTCTAAAGAAGAGAATTTCTCTGATTCAATGCGTTACTCAATTGGTACTGACTATCAGTACAGCGATGCGTTATTACTTCGTGCAGGTATTGCCTACGATGAATCGCCAGCTGATCAATCACACCTTTCAATCTCTATTCCTGATACAGACCGTTTCTGGTTCTCGTTCGGTGGTAATTACGCATTCAGCGAAAACTCAAATATCGACTTAGGTGTGAGTATTCTTCGTGGTAAAACACAAAACTTCACTGAAAAAGACAGTTTAGCAGCGTCACTTGGCCAAAATGTTTCATGGGAATATGAATCAAAAGGTCATGCTGTACTATTAGGTGCTCAGTATAACTACACATTTTAATATTTAAGGCGATTTTTTTACTGTGTAAAAATCGCTGATACTTATTAGAAATTAAAAAAGCCGCATCATGAAATACCATGATGCGGCTTTTTTGTAAGCGCGAATTAATCGCGCTTAGTGTATGGCGTTATAGGCTCTCTATTTTCGCCTTTTGCGCTAATAGTTTGTCTTTTGCATCTGTAAACTCAGCAAGCTTAGCGTGCTCTTTAGCAAGAACTGCTTCAGGTGCGTTGTTCACAAACTTTTCGTTGGCAAGTTTATTTTGTACTTGCGCTAAGCCTTTTTCAGCTTTTTCTAGCTGCTTAGCAATACGACCAAGCTCAGCTTCAACATCAATTAAACCAGCCATTGGGATCATGATTTCCAAGTTGCCAACATACGATGTTGCACACGCTGGCGCATCGTCTTTATTTTCAAGCAGCGTGAACGCTTCAAGCTTAGCAAGTGATGCTAAGAATGCTTCGTTATCAGCTAAACGGCGCGTGTCTTCATCTGATGCATTAGCCAGTAAAACCGACAATGGTTTACTTGGGCTAATATCCATTTCACCACGGATATTACGGATAGCTAGAATGAACTGTTTAACCCACTCTAGGTCGTCCATTGCTTGGCTGTCGACGTTTGCAGCTGTGTATACAGGGAAAGCTTGCACCATAATACTGGTGTTTGCAGTTTCAATACCCGCCAGCGGTGCAACACGTTGCCAGATTGTTTCTGTGATATAAGGCATCATTGGGTGCATTAAGCGCAGTAAGCTTTCTAATACCGTGATAAGAGTATGACGCGTACCACGTTGTTGTGCTTCGTTGCCTTTGAATAATACCGGCTTAGTAAGCTCTAAATACCAATCACAGAACTGGTTCCATGTGAACTCGTAGATAGTGTTTGCAGCAAGGTCAAAACGGTAGTTTTCTAGGTGCTCTGTGTAGGTTTTAACCGTGGCTTCAAATTGACCTAAAATCCAACGGTCAGCCAGTGAATACTGCTTTTCAGCCTCAGTATTAAAACCACAATCTTGCTCTTCCGTATTCATTAATACGTAACGGCTCGCATTCCATAGTTTATTACAGAAGTTACGATAACCTTCAAGGCGGTTCATATCCCAGTTTATGTCACGGCCTGTTGAAGCCATTGCTGCTAATGTGAAACGTAGGGCATCTGTACCGTGTGCTTCAATACCATTTTCGAATGTTTTACGGGTATTCTTTTCAATCTTCTTCGCAAGCTGTGGCTGCATCATGTTGCCAGTGCGCTTTTCAACGAGACTTTCAAGGTCGATACCGTCAATCATATCGATTGGGTCAAGTACGTTACCTTTTGATTTAGACATTTTGTCGCCGTTTTCATCACGGATAAGACCGGTGACATAAACGGTTTTAAATGGAACTTGTGGCTTGCCGTCTTCATCTTTGATGAAGTGCATGGTCATCATGATCATACGCGCAACCCAGAAGAAGATAATGTCGAAACCGGTTACCAATACATCTGAAGGGTGGAAGGTTTTTAAATCATCTGTGTTTGCAGGCCAACCCTGTGTTGAGAAGGTCCACAGTGCTGATGAAAACCATGTATCAAGTACGTCTTCGTCTTGTTTAAGCGCTACGTTATCAGCAATGTTATTGTCGCGGCGAACTTCTGCTTCGTCACGGCCAACATACACGTTACCTTCGTTGTCGTACCAAGCTGGAATACGATGACCCCACCAAAGTTGACGTGAAATACACCAGTCTTGTACGTCGTTCATCCACGAGAAGTACATGTTCTCATATTGTTGTGGTACAAATTTAATGTCACCGTTTTTAACGGCTTCTTTGGCTGGTTCTGCAAGCGGTGCTACACGCACGTACCATTGGTCTGTTAGAAGAGGCTCAATTACCACACCAGAGCGGTCACCGTAAGGAACCGTTAGGCTGTGGTCTTCAATTTTTTCTAATAAACCCAGTTCTTCAAATTCGCTCACAATTGCCTTGCGCGCATCAAAACGGTCAAGACCGTGCAAGCGTTCAGGAATAGGTGCATCAAGCGCCAGCTCTTTACCGTCGAAAGTATAGCTTTCGCCTTGGCTTAATACTGCCGCATCTTTGTTGAAGATGTTGATCATAGGCAGTTGATGACGTTTGCCTACTTCGTTATCGTTAAAGTCGTGCGCTGGCGTGATTTTCACACACCCCGTGCCTTTTTCCATGTCGGCATGTTCATCGGCAACAATAGGAATACGACGATTGACGATAGGCAGTAAAATTTCTTTGCCGATCAGGTCTTGGTAACGCTCATCATCAGGGTTAACAGCCACGCCAGTATCACCTAACATGGTTTCTGGACGCGTTGTTGCTACGATGATGTAGTCTTTACCGTCTTGTGTTTTTACGCCATCAGCGAGTGGATAGCGAAGGTTCCACATATGGCCTTGCTTGTCTTTATTTTCAACTTCAAGATCAGAGATGGCTGTGTGTAACTTAGGATCCCAGTTTACTAGACGCTTACCACGGTAGATTAAATCGTCTTTATGAAGACGTACAAACACTTCTTTTACGGCTTCAGATAGACCTTCGTCCATAGTGAAACGTTCACGGTCCCAATCGACTGACGCACCTAAGCGACGTAATTGTTTGGTAATTGTGCCGCCAGAGTGATTTTTCCACTCCCAAATTTTGTCGATAAATGCATCACGACCTAAGTCATGGCGTGTTTTACCTTCTTCGGCAGCAAGCTTACGCTCAACCAGCATTTGTGTTGCGATACCTGCGTGGTCAGTACCTACTTGCCATAATGTGTTGTTGCCTTGCATACGCTTTAAACGTGTTAGCGTATCCATGATAGTGTCTTGGAATGCGTGGCCCATGTGTAAGCTACCCGTGACGTTTGGTGGCGGGATCATGATTGAGTATGCGTCACCTTGGCCAGATGGTTTAAAGTAGCCTTTTTCTTCCCAGTCTTGATATAAAGACTGTTCAATATCTTGCGGATTGTAGGTTTTATCCATTACACAGAACCTTAAATAAATGCTTAAATGTCAATTTCTTGCGTTGCAATATGGGCGCCCAGTTGGCGAAGCTTTTTAAACCGCTCACGGGCAGCTTGTTTAGCGGTTGGCTCAACGGGAACAAAGTCAAAAACTTGCTGAAAACGGCGAATAAAATCCGGCAGGTGTTCAGCTAAGTTGATTAATATCTTTCTGTTGCCGACAGGTGGCGTCATACCAATTTCTACTGGAGCGCCGCCTTTAGGGCCTTCACCTTGTAGGTTGTGTGGTATGAAACTATCTGGTTCAAATGACCAAATGATGTCGTCGATTGTGTGGGCCGTGTCGATGTTATCGGCGTAAATAAATACGCGATGACCAAGACGATACTGATCCGCAGCGATTTTAGCGGCAAGATCAAAACACGCTTTATCAGCTTGTTGGCTGTTATCATCTTGTTTTAGAACGTAAAATTGTGCGTTCATGCTCATTGTGACGGGCGTCCCCACAGATACACAGATCAAAGCAGAGATTTTGACATAGAACGCGTATTGCTTCAATTAATAAGGCGCCATTTGGCGCCTTATTTAGCGTTACTTACTCTGTAAATAACGTGCTTAGTCGTGGCTTGCTTCGCTAATGCCAGCACGGTTTAGTAAATACTGTGTCAACATTGGCACCGGACGACCCGTTGCACCTTTGTTTTTACCACCACTGCGCCATGCTGTACCGGCGATATCTAAATGCGCCCAATTGTATTTTTTGGTGAATTTAGACAAGAAACACGCAGCAGTAATTGTCCCAGCTGCACGGCCGCCTAAGTTGGTGAAATCAGCAAATGGGCTTTCAAGTTGTTCTTGATAATCATCCCACAGTGGCAACTGCCATGCGCGGTCGCCACTTTGCTCAGATGCTTTAAGTAAGTCATGGGCAAGCGGGTTATGATTTGAAAGTAACCCCGTTGCATGCGAACCAAGCGCAATAATACAGGCACCCGTTAAGGTGGCTACATCGACCACGGTATCGGGTTCAAAGCGCTCAACATAGGTGAGTGCATCACACAGCACTAAACGGCCTTCTGCATCGGTATTTAATACTTCAACAGTTTGACCTGACATTGTCGTTAAAATATCACCCGGACGATAAGCATTTGAACCAGGCATGTTTTCACAACCAGCAAGCACACCAACCACATTAATAGGTAACTGCATTTGAGCCAATGCGCGCATTGTGCCAATAACCCCAGCGGCACCGCCCATGTCGTATTTCATTTCATCCATGGCTTCGCCTGGTTTGATTGAAATACCGCCAGAGTCAAAGGTTAAACCTTTACCAACGAGTACGATAGGGGCTTGGTCTTTGTCGGCACCTTGGTATTTAATTACCGACATCACAGACTCGTTCGCACTACCACGGCCGACAGCAAGGTATGAATTCATGCCAAGCTCAGCCATTTTTTCTTCACCAATAATTTCAACCGTGACATTGTCAAAGTTGTCGGCAAGCTCTTGTGCTTGCTCACCTAAATACGCTGGGTTACAGATATTAGGTGGCATATTGGCAACGTCTTTACATAATTTACTACCGGCTGCGATAGCTAAACCATGCTCAATTGCACTTTCGCCAATCGTGAGTTCACGGCGTGTCGGTACATTGAAGACAATTTTGCGTAATGGTCGACGAGGGTCGCTTTTTTTACTTTTAAGCTGATTAAATGTGTATAAACAATCTTGTGTCGTTTCAACGGCTTGACGTACTTTCCAATAAGTATCACGGCTTTTAACGTGCTGCTCTGTTAAAAAGCATACCGCTTCCATAGAGCCTGTCTCGTTCAGCGTGTTAATGGTTTTAGAGATGATTTGTTTATATTGTTTGTCGTCCAACTCTCGCTCTTTACCACAGCCTACAAGTAAAACGCGTTCGCTCAGTACATTGGGTACATGATGCAACAACAATACTTGACCAGGCTTACCTTCAAGGTCGCCACGGCGCAGTAAATTTGAAATATAACCATCGCTGATTTTATCTAGCTGTTCACCAATGGGCGATAAACGACGTGGCTCATAAACGCCAACTACAATACATGCGCTACGTTGTTTTTCTGGACTACCACTTTTTACGCTAAATTCCATTGTCACTCCTGATTTTGAGTCGTATAACCTTAGTAAATAAGGGTAAGAAATTCATTTTCGAGTCCTTTCTTACATTTTTTAGTTTATTAACACTAATATTAGCTCATAAACTATGACTCTATTTACGTGTTTTTGAACTTTATCTTATTGTGAATATCAATATCACATAATAGATGCCATCTGTACTATAAATGCAAGATTATATGTTCTTGCTAGGTATGATATTTAATTGTGATGGCATATAATAAAGTGAGTAAAATAACTAGTTTACTCAAAATTTCTTACTATTCCAGTGAAACACGATGTTTAACAGGGGCGAGCATTGCTAATTTTCCGTTATTTGACCACTGAAGTCTTAAAGTCGCAGGTCGCCGTATTTTTAACTTTAATGACCATTTTTGTGTCGCAAAAGTTTGTGGTGATTTTAGGTGATGCCTCAGATGGAGGACTTCCTGCAAAGCTTGTGCTTTCGATGATCGCGTTAAAACTACCGCAGCTTGCGTCGCTTATTCTCCCTTTGAGTATCTTTTTAGGCATTATTTTGGCCTATAGTCGTATTTATGCCGATAGCGAAATGACGGTGTTTAGAGCCTGTGGCGTCAGTGAATGGTATGTTGTGCGCGTCACGCTTATTTCAAGTACAGCGATGGCCATTCTTGCGGGTGCCTTAACACTGTACATTGCACCTTGGGCGAGTGAGCAAGAGTATCAATTAAAAGAACAAGCAAAAGCCGATGCTGGTTTGTCTGCGCTTCGAGCGGGTCGTTTTCAGCAAACAGGCAACGAAAAAGCCGTTGTCTTTATTCATAATATTGAAAACGGTGGTAAAGAACTTCACAAAGTTTTTGTTGCCCAGTTACCTGACCGTGAGAAAGGTGATTTGGCACGGTTAGTCTACGCAGAGCGTGGTGTCGTGATTGAACAAGATAACGGTGAGCAACAACTTATTTTGAATGATGGTAAGCGTTATGAAACAGACGGTGAATCTGCGGCGCTTAACCTGACAGAGTTTGATGGTTATAGCGTACAAATCCAAGACCAAGAAATTGAACATCAACGCCGTAAATTAGAAGCCGTACCAACGTTTGATTTATTTAAAATGAAAAGTGTAGAAGCGGTTGCTCAGTGGCAGTGGCGTATTGCAATACCGCTTTCGATTCCACTGCTTACTTTACTGGCCGTTCCGCTTAGTGTGGTTAACCCACGACAAGGTAAATTTGCTAAATTAGTGCCTGCAATCAGCTTGTATTTAGGGTATTTCATCCTTCTTAATGCCGCTAAATTTGCTGTTGAAGATGGTAAAATACCACCTTCAATTGGGCTGTGGTGGATTCATTTATCTGCCTTGTTTATTGGTGGTTTATTGATTATTAAAGGCCGCCCGCTCGGCGCATGGTTAAAAGCAGTGGTGACTAAGCGGGAGTTAAGCGCATGATGAAAACACTCGACTGGTATTTAGGCCGCAGCATTATTCAAACTACAGGATTTGCATTAATGGTGCTGGTTGGTATCAGTACCCTTATTAAATTTATTGAACAGTTAAAATCGGTAGGGCGTGGCAGTTATGATATTGCGACAGCACTGATTTACACTGTGTACAGCATGCCGGGAGACTTGGTTATTTTCTTTCCGATGGCAGCGCTCATTGGTGGCTTAACGGGACTCGGTGCTTTAGCATCAAACAGTGAGTTGGTGGTGATGCAGGCCGCGGGCATGTCGCGTTTACAGATTATTGCCTCGGTAATGAAAACTGCCATGTTTATGGCTATCTGTATGATGGCGCTTGGTGAGTGGGGAGCGCCCGAAGCACAGCTTAAAGCGAAAGAAATACGCAACCACGCTATTAACGGGGGCGATGTCTTTAATGCCAAACAAGGTGTATGGGCAAAAGATGGCAGCAACTTTATAAATATAGAAGATGTTGATCAGCAAGGCGTATTGCGTGGTGTACATATGTATCATTTTGATAAGTCATTGCAATTAACTCAAATAACGAAAGCAAAAGAAGCCG
This sequence comes from Pseudoalteromonas sp. bablab_jr011, assembly GCF_016464045.1. NCBI lineage: Bacteria > Pseudomonadati > Pseudomonadota > Gammaproteobacteria > Alteromonadales > Pseudoalteromonadaceae > Pseudoalteromonas > Pseudoalteromonas sp. bablab_jr011. The sequence continues at coordinate 10,584 of NZ_JACDWU010000165.1, forward strand.
TAAACCGAAAAGATGGTTGGCTGTTGCGTGGCGTTAATAAAGTTAAAATCACGCCAGAACAGATTAGTACTGAACAGCAAACTGAAGAGTTTTACGATTCACAGTTAACAGCAGAAAAATTAGGGGTTGTATCGGTAAAACCAGAAGCGTTATCGTTTACTGGGCTTTGGTCATATTTGAGTTACCTAAAACAAAATGAACAAGATACCAGCACCTATGAGTTAGCACTGTGGCGCAAAGTAATGCAGCCTGTGTCTATCGCGGTGATGTTATTAGTGGCGTTGTCGTTTATATTTGGCCCACTGCGAACCGTTACAATGGGCGCTCGAATCATTATGGGGGTTATAACCGGCATTACCTTCCACTTAACCAATGAAATATTTGGCCCTGTGGTGATGGTATATCAAATTCCAGCGGTTGTCGGTGCGGTGTTGCCAAGCATTCTATTTATTGGTTTTGCGACCTACTTGCTAAATAAGCGTGTGTAGTAAACGTACTTAATTACAAAAAAAGCGTGACCATTTAGTCACGCTTTTTTGTATCTACTGTATCGCTTTACCAATCAGTGATTACACCAATAAGCTTAATTAAGCGAACTGCGCCTAATCCAATGAGCGATAAATGCGTTTATTTTCTTCTTTTGTGAGCGTAATTACTTCTGTTTTAGCTATGTAATCTTGCAGTGCACGTTTGTTTTTAAAATCAATCAGCACCACTAAATTACCCAAACCTAATAAAGCACATATTGCTCTTAGCGCACCTTGTTGCCAGCTAATCAGCTTACCATCGAGGGTTTGTACTTTTAAGCGCCATGCGCGCATGCCTATGGTTTGCCCGCTTTTAGCCCAAAAGTAACTAAAAAATGCCACGCTCACTAACACCAGTAATCCACTACGGATGCCATAAAGCAAAGGGGAGTTTTGAATATACGCTGAGACATCCTCAGCATTGCCAATACTCAACACATCAAGTGAAATAAGTCCCTGAACAGCCAGTAGGTATAGCACAGTTGTGAGCATTGCAAAGGCAATCACAACCAAGGTGTCGTAAATTAACGAGGCAAAACGGCGCCAAAAACCGGCACGAGGAAACTCAGCTGACATAAACACTCTCATCCTATTAAATTGCGCTGTAGTTTAGCAAAGTCCTTAGCAAACAAGAAATACTTAGCGAGGGTTTCGCTTGTCGACAAACAGGTCTGACCTGCTATAGTTGAAAAAATAATAAAAATGAGAGCCCTTCTATGTCTGTTTCTTCGAGTGAAACCCACGTGGTATTTAATCAACCCAAACCGCTTGAAAACTATAACGCGTACGAGGCTGACGACGTGTTGCAGTATTGGCAAAATTGTTTTGCGGGACAATGGGGAACAGCGCATCTTTCTGCTTTTGGGCAACAGGTGGGAGGGGAACTGTTACAAGCTGGGTTCTTGGCAAATAAGCATTTGCCTGAACTTAATACACATAACCGCTTTGGTGAGCGTATTGACCATGTTGATTACCATCCAAGTTATCATCAGCTTATGCAGCATGCCATAGCGCAAGGACACTGTGCCTTACCTTGGCAGCAAAAAAAGCAAGGCAGTCATGTTGTACGCGCGGTGATGGCTGTACTACATAATCATGCTGACCCAGGGTCAGGTTGCCCGCTAACGATGACCTTTGCGAGTGTGCCCGCTATTGCCAGTCAAGCCAATATCGCTGAAGTTTGGCTGCCAAAAATACTGGCCAATCATTATGATGGCGACAACAAGCCGTGGTTTGAAAAACAAGGTGTTACGATTGGTATGGCCATGACCGAAAAGCAAGGAGGCACCGATGTACGAGCAAATACCACCAAAGCAACACCACTAAATGAAGGCGGTGCAGGGCAGCTTTACGTGCTTGAAGGACACAAATGGTTTTGTTCAGCCCCCATGAGCGATGCTTTTTTAGTGCTCGCCTATGCCCCTAATTCACAATTGTCGTGCTTTTTAGTGCCGCGCTGGCTTGAAAGTGGTGAAAAAAATGCCGTCTATATTCAGCGTTTAAAAAATAAATTAGGAAATCAGTCAAATGCCAGTTCTGAAATCGAGTTTAGATCAGCGCATGGCTGGATGTTGGGCGAACCAGGCAGTGGTATTAAGACGATTATTCAAATGGTCGCACTCACACGGTATGACTGTATGCTCGGCTCAAGTTCATTGATGATGCAAGCAGTAAAAGAAGCGGTATGGCACACATCAGAGCGCGCTGTTTTTGGAAAAAAACTGCATCAACAGCCATTAATGCTGAATGTCTTAGCTGATTTAGCATTGGAAGCAGAGGCCGCGTTGGCAATCTCGATGCGGATTGCCCACGCACTTGATAAACAAGACGATGATAGCGAAGCTGCACTCGTTCGCAGTGCGACTGCGATTGGAAAGTACTGGATTTGCAAGCGTGCAGTTCAGCACACCTTCGAGGCGATGGAATGCATTGGTGGAGTAGGTTATGTGCAAGACAATATTGCCAGTCGCCTTTATAAAGAAGCCCCTGTTAATTCAATTTGGGAAGGGTCAGGTAACGTGCAATGCTTAGATTTAATGCGCGTGTTTAACCGCGAGCCAGAATCGTTAACGGCGCTTATGAAGGAGCTTGAAAAAGCACGTGCACTAAACAGTGATTACGCCGATAAGCTTGATGAATTGCAGGCATTACTAACCGATACGTCACATTTAGAAATACAGGCTCGGCGGATCATTGAGCGCTTAGCACAGCTTTGGCAAGCCGCAACGCTCTTGCAGTTTGGTGAACCCATTATCGCACACGCATTTGTAACAAGCCGTTTGAAAGGTCCTCACTTTTCGCAGTATGGTTGTTTAAGCCATGAAATAGACTGTCAGGCCATTGTTTCTCGAATGATGCCAAAGCACACTGGTTAACAACTTGTTTAATAATTGTGCGGTTGATTCATCAGGCCGCATAAAACGCTTGCTGCCTCACCCATTCTTTGTATAATGCTTGGCATAGAGACAAAAGCAGTTAAAAAGCTTATTGCTCTAAAGTGGTTTTTCTTTATCTTCTCGTGTTTAGAAGGTTAAAGAAAAATGAAGCCAGTGTGATGGAATTGGTAGACATGACGGATTCAAAATCCGTTGCCTTCGGGCGTGGCGGTTCAAGTCCGCCCACTGGTACCACTTTTTAACCTCAGCACCTTTTGCTGGGGTTTTTTTATGTCTGAAATAAATCAGTTATGTGTCTTATGTTGTGTGTTCGCGTTTTTGAGTAACACACGGGGCGTGGCAATTAGGCAAGTAAAGTCTGCGCACCGTGTCTTTTTGCCACCGTACCTTTTAACCACTGTATCTTTTAGCCATCGTATCTTTTAACCACCGCAACTTTAAACATTCGTGCCTTTTGCAAGAGGAGGGATAAAGACAGCTTTCAGTATAATGCCATGGCTAACCTTTCATTCATTTTCTTCTGGCATGCTCTGATTGCCCCTATAAAATCCTTTTTGTTCTATTATTAATCACAGGTGTTCAAACAATGTTGAGTAATTAAATAACCCCTGATTTTGTGTGTCTACTTGATTGAAAATTAATCATAATGGACTAGAGTAGCATGGTATTTATAGGCTTCATGTAATACAATTTGAAACCTTAACTTTAAGTTAAGTCAAACACTTAGTGCATATAAGATAAGGCGGGAAGCGTGGGTACATTCGACCTAAAACGTATTGTTGAAAGTATATCTAATCTTAAAAGTGAAAACTTTTATAATGCTATATGCCTCTCTTTGTCAGAAGTGGTGGGTGCGTCACACGTTTTTTTAGCTCATGTTGATGAAGACACCATGCAGGCAACAACGCTAACGTTGGTGGCCAATGACGAAATCGTCGAAAACATTAGTTATGATATTCGCTGCACGCCTTGCAACGATGTAAGTTGCGGCGGTATCTCGAGCTATAGCTCAGGCGTACAGCAATTATTTCCAGACGATAAATTACTCGTTGATATGGGTATTGAAGCGTATGTCGGGGTGCCCTTGCAGAGTATGTCTGGTAAAACAGATACCATTCTCGTTGCACTTTTTCAGCATGCAATCAGTGATGCCATGCAAATTGAGTCTTTCTTTTCCTTATTTACAGGCCTTATTCAACGAGAGATTGAAAAAGATCGCTTTATTGCCAAGTTAGATTTTGCCAATCAATTGATAGAACAAAGTCACGAAGCTATTTTTATCTGCAATGAAAATGTCGAGATCATATACGCAAATACTGCATTTACGAATATGACTGGCTATTCGTTCGACGAGATTATAGGAAAAAATCCTAAAATATTGAGTTCGAATAAGCATGCATCGCATTTTTATCGTGCCATGTGGCATCACATTGATACCGAAGGTAAATGGTCTGGTGAGATCATGAATAAGAACAAGCAAGGGGACTTATACACCCAGTTTTTATCAATTACTAAAATGGTTAACAATGGTGAGGTGTGTTACGTCGCCTTCATTCTCGATATCACAGAGAAAAAAGAAGCTGAGCGGAAAATTTATTTTCATGCAAATCATGACCAACTGACGGGCCTCACAAATCGCTTTTATTTTAAAGAACGTATTTGTGATTTAATTTCGGCACCGTCGCATCAAAATGATGTTAATACGCACTTGGCAGTGATTTATTTTGATGTTGATCGATTTCAAGATATTAACACCGTATATGGCTTAACCTTCGGGGATAAACTGCTATGTGAAATAGCAAATCGGCTGGCATATACCTTTAAAGAGTGTGCATTTTCACGCATCGATGGAGACAGCTTTGCAATATTACAGACCTATCAGGATAGCCATGAGCTTGAACTTGTCTGTAAACAAATTAATGCTTTATTAATTGAGCCTTTTTCTATTGGCGGTATTCGTCAGCATGTAACAGTGACACTGGGTATCAGTCATTATGAATATAATAATGTACTGACATCGCAGGTTAAAATTGAAAAAATAGCCCGTCGTCTTATTAGGCAAGCTGAGCTGGCTAGCTTAAACGCAAAACAAACAGCGGATCCATATTTACACTTTTGTACTGAAATGGACGACAAGGTTAAAAAACACAATTTACTGGTAGAGCAACTGACACAGGCTGTTAAGAACAACGAGATAGAGGTTTATTTTCAACCAATTATTGATATTGAAAATAACACAGTTGCTAAATTCGAGAGCTTAGTCAGGTGGCAAAACCAAGGGCAGTGGGTGTCGCCTGTAGAGTTTATACCATTAGCGGAAGAGTCGCGTGTCATAATTCCACTCGGTGAATTGGTGTTAATAAAAACGTGTCAGCAAATTAAGGCACTTGAAGCACAAGGGTATGATCAACTGGTATTTAATGTTAACCGTTCATTATTTGAGTTTGCAGAGTACAACCCTGAACGCAATGTGTGGATTGACATCATAAAGAGTCAAGGTGTTAAGCCTTCGCAAATATCGTTTGAATTAACTGAAAGTGTACTTGCCCCCGAAAATACCAATCACCTCGACGTGCTTACTCAACTTAAAGCAGCAGGGTGTTTAATTTCGTTAGACGACTTTGGTACTGGTTACTCATCGTTAAGTTACCTGCGTCGTTTTCCGGTTGATGTGCTCAAGCTCGACAAGTCGTTTATTGATGAAATACATGTTGATTTAGCTGACGAAGCCTTAGTTAGGTCAATCATTCAAATGAGTCGTGTACTGGGTATTAAAGTGGTTGCTGAAGGGGTTGAAGAATACGCTCAACTTGAAGTGTTAACGGATGCTGGTTGTGACTATATTCAAGGTTATTACTTTTCAAAACCTTTGCCACCCAGTCAGATACTTCCTTTTTTAGAGCAATTTGCTAGAGACCGCTGAGTATTCGCGGTATGATTTTGGTATACACAAACGAGCAAATGTAACTATGCCAAAATTAACCGCTAAGCAAAATATTCAGGCGATTGTCAGTGCTATTAAAACAGAAGAACAAGCACTGAGAGCGAAATACCCTGTTCTTAATCAACAAAATAGTATTGCTTTGGTTATTTTGTTGTTGTCACTATTGTCATTAATTGGTGTCGCGTCACTTTATTATATGAGCCTCATTCCCGCGTGGTTGTGTATTATTTTAGCGGCTGTGATTACGTCTATTTCTCACGAACTTGAACATGACCTTATTCATAAGCAATATTTTAGTAAACGTCCTTGGCTTCATAATTTTATGATGCTGGTTGTGTGGTTAATGCGACCAAATACGGTGAACCCGTGGTATCGACGTAAAATTCATTTGCACCATCATAAAGTCTCAGGAACCAATCAAGACTTAGAAGAACGTTTGGTCGGTAATGGCATAAAAAACCCGTTTGTTAGGGCTGTGGTGATTGTTGATGGTTTGTTGGGATTAGTAATCAACAGTAAGCGCTTTAATAAAGAAATTAAAGGCTTTAAGTTTTTGACCGTATTTAACGCGGGGTTTCCAATTGCGACCGCCTATTTCGTTATTTTATATGGGGTAATCGCGTACTACTTACTGCAGTTATTTATGCCGTTAGAATCTATGTTACCTAGTTGGGGGGGAGATGTGCTGGCGGTTGCTGAGTTTTTGATGGTGGTGTTAATAATACCAAATATTATTCGTTCATCATCGCTCAATTTTATTACTTCATCGATGCATTACTACGGTGGTGTAAACAATGTGATTGAGCAAACTCACGTGATTAATAGTCGCTGGTTTATACCTTTTCAATTATTTTGTTTTGACTTTGGTCGTACCCATACTATTCATCATTTTGTGCCAAATCAGCCGTTTTATATTCGCCAACTTATTAGTCAAAAAATACTGCCTATTATGGCGCAGCACGGGGTAAGATTTAATGACTTACGCAGTATCAAGCGTGCGAATCTATACGAAACTAAACAAGAAGGAGTTTAATTTTCGGCCCTAAACCACCTACTTCAGTAGGTGGTTATCATCATTTAGGCTTTGCCTGAAAAAATACTCATGTTAATTCCTTACTTGATTTTTAGCGAAGTCATATAAGGAAAAAACATGAGTAGATACGAGAAAGCATC
>NZ_JACDWU010000166.1:0-70284 GCF_016464045.1 Pseudoalteromonas sp. bablab_jr011
GTTACGTGCTCATGAACAGCAGGCAATGTTAAGAGAAGAGCAAAATATTTTAAGCTACAAAAAAGCCGCGCTATAAAATTTTATAGCGCGGCTTTTAAATGTTTAATAATACCAATCCGCAAAAATACTTAATCATTTTGAATGATCAAACCAGTCGCTACCTGCGTTAAAAATTTCTGATTTAGAACAACTAAATAACTAAATTTTTGCCTTGTTATCAACGCGGTTTTATTGCCTCAAAATAGACCACTTAATTAAGCGGAATGGTATAAGAAGTGTTATTTAACTTCTTTACCTGCTGCCTGTTGATCAGCATGGTAGCTTGAGCGAACAAACGGGCCACATGCAGCATGTGTGAAGCCAATTTCGTCAGCATAAGCTTTTAAGCCATCAAACTCGGCTGGTGGCACGTAGCGTTTAACCGGTAAGTGGTGCTTTGAAGGCTGTAAGTATTGACCTACCGTGAGCATATCTACGTTATGTTCACGTAAATCACGTAATACTTCTTCAATCTCACTGATTTCTTCGCCTAGACCGACCATTAGGCCAGACTTTGTTTTCACTTCTGGGTGCGCTTCTTTAAAGCGACGAAGTAGCTCTAATGACCATTTATAATCAGCCCCCGGACGCGCTAGTTTGTATAATCGTGGTGCCGTTTCTAAGTTGTGGTTGAACACATCTGGCGGCGTTTCAATTAAGATATCAAGCGCTCTGTCCATACGGCCACGAAAATCAGGTACTAGAATTTCAATGGTGATATTTGGGTTATGCTTACGAATTTCACGAATACAGTCAGCAAAGTGTTGTGCACCGCCATCACGTAGGTCATCACGGTCAACAGACGTAATAACAACATAGCTTAACTTCATATCTTTAATCGTTAGAGCTAGTTTTTCTGGTTCTGCCGCATCAGGCTTTAATGGACGCCCATGCGCAACATCACAAAACGGGCAGCGACGCGTACAAATTGCACCAAGAATCATAAAGGTTGCTGTACCGTGATTAAAGCATTCTGATAGGTTAGGGCACGATGCTTCTTCACACACAGAGTGTAAGCCGTGTTTACGCATGGCACTTTTAATACCATCAATACGCTCTGTTGATTTTGGTAAACGAATTTTAAGCCATTCTGGCTTACGTAACATTTCGTTTTTTTCTGTTGGTAAAACTTTCACTGGGATCAGCGCCATTTTCTCAGCATCACGCAGTTTTACGCCTGGTTCCATTTTGACTGGTTTATTCATTCGTTTTCAAACCCTTCAGTGTGCTTAACCACAGTAGCATTAAGCTTTTTAATCATGTGTTTAATAAGCCCTGAACCTGCTTGCTCTAGGTTCTGTGGGCCATTGAGATCGGTTGTCTGCACCATGTTCATACCAGCATAACCGCATGGATTGATACGTAAAAATGGGCTTAGGTCCATATTTACATTCAGTGCTAAACCATGGAAAGAGCAGCCGCGACGAACGCGTAAGCCTAACGATGCAACTTTACTGTCGTTAACATAAACGCCAGGTGCATCCGCCTTTGCATAGGCTTCAATATCATAATCTTTAAGTGTATCGATAATACACTCTTCCAACCAAGTGACGAGTTCACGAACGCCAATATTTAAACGGCGAAGGTTAAACAGCACGTACATCATTTGTTGACCCGGTCCGTGATAGGTCACTTGACCACCTCGGTCTACTTGAATCACTTCAATATCACCGGTGTTTAAAAGGTGCTCTGCCTTACCTGCCTGACCCTGTGTAAATACAGGTTCGTGTTCCACAAGCCAAATTTCATCAGCTGTGTGCTCATCGCGGGTATCGGTAAATGATTGCATTTTTTGCCAAATTGGCATGTAACGCTGTCGCCCTAATTGGCGAACGATTAATTCTCTCTCGCTCACGATTTACTCCGTAATCAGTCTATAGCATATGACGTACGTCATCGATGTTGCTGATCACGTTATAGATTTCTTCGATGTGCTCTTTGCTTGTTACCGTAGCAACAAGTGTGACTGACTCATAATTCCCTTTACTGCTTGGTTTGATCTTAGGTGCGTAATCGCCCGGTGCAATGGGTTGCAGCTTTTCTAGGATCTGATCTGTCAGATTTACATTAGCTAAGCCCATGATTTTAAATGTGAATGGGCAAGGGAAATCTAAATACTCGTCAAACTTAGTATCTTTTACAGGTTGAACCACGACGGTGACTCCTCAAACAATGGTCTGCTTAATAGACGTTTTCTTTGCCATTTCTTGGCGTTAAGCAAACTGGATTACGACGCACTCGACCCAGCGCGACTGATATGGGGCGCATTCTATCATTTTTCAGGCAAAAAAAAACGCCTTGCAGTGCAAGGCGTTTATAATCTTTTTTACGGGTTTACATTATTTGTAAACGTAAGTAATCGTAAATTTTGCTAAAGAAGCTACCTTCTTCCACTTCTTCTAAGGTAACAAGTGGATATTGCGCAATTTCTTCACCTTCAAGCTGTAAGAAAAGTGTGCCTACTTTAGTGCCTTTCGCCAGTGGGGCTTCTAAGGTTTTATCAAGCTCAAAGTTCGCTTTTAAGTTTTTACGTTGACCGCGTGGGATAGTAATGGGTGTATCTTCTAAAATACCTAACGATACGTTTTCTTTATTACCCATCCAAATACGTTGCTCTGCAAAACTGTCACCTGCTTTATAGGGTGTGATTGTTTCGAAGAAACGGAAACCGTAGTTAAGTAGTTTTTTACTTTCTACCTTACGTGCACGCTCGCTTTCAGTTCCCATTACAACTGCAATTAAACGCATATCATCTTTGGTTGCTGAGGTAACTAAGCTATAACCCGCTTCTGAGGTATGGCCTGTTTTAATTCCGTCTACGTTTAAGCTCTCATCCCATAACAATGAGTTACGGTTGTATTGTTTAATGCCGTTATAAGTAAATGATTTTTTTGCATAAACTTCATATTCATCAGGTACATCACGGATAAGTGCAGCGCCTAATGTTGCCATATCACGTGGCGTGGTAAAGTGCTCGTTGGTATCTAAACCATGGCTATTAACAAAGTGACTGTTGCTCATGCCTAGTTTTTCAGCATGGGCATTCATTAAATCAGCAAATGCACTTTCGCTGCCTGCAATGTGCTCTGCCATTGCTACGCACGCATCATTTCCTGATTGGATTATGATACCGTGGTTAAGATCATCAACACTGATTTGTTTACCCACTTCGATAAACATTTTTGATGACTCTGGAAAGTTCTTTGCCCATGCTTTTTCGCTCACTGTTACCATATCGGTCGGTGAGATATTACCTGCTTTAATTTCTGTACCAATGACATAACTGGTCATCATTTTGGTCAGACTTGCTGGTGCTAGTTTTGTATCAGCTTCGCCTTCGGCAATTACTTTTCCTGTGGTGAAATCAACCAAAAAGTAACCTTTAGCATTAACTTGAGGTGGGGCGGGGATGATTTGGGCTGTTGCAGAAAATACGCTAGCAGTGCAAACAAGGCCACAAACGCCACTTAAGATTTTATATTTTATAGATTTCATCGTACTCATTAATGGTTGAAGTTAAACATGTCGCGTTAACCTATTCTAAAGGTCTTACTCACTGTAAAGCAAGAACGCGTTCTGAAATTGGTTTTGTTTTAATTTATCTAAAACGGATTGTGCTTCTGCAGCATCTTTAATTGGCCCTAGACGCAGACGATAGATCCCGTCTTTTTCAACAATGTTTGTTGGCACATGGTATTGCTGGCGAAGTTGAAACGCGAGCGCTTCGACATTAGAAAGAGTACTTCCCGCTGCAACCTGTATGTAACTTAAACGAGGGGCAGAATTTGCAAGTGTAATAGCTTCAACCTTAACACGGGCTGTACCTTGACGATAGTAGCCAAGCTTATATGCTGCAGAATAAGATAAATCGATCAGTCTATCGTCATGAAAAGGGCCGCGATCATTAACACGCACAATCACTGATTTGCCATTATCTAAATTCGTGACGCGAGCAAAACTTGGCAGCGGCAGTGTTTTGTGAGCTGCAGTCATGGCAAACATATCGTATATTTCGCCGTTCGAAGTGTGGTAGTTGTGAAATTTTCGACCATACCAAGAAGCGATGCCTTCTTCTGAGTAGCCCGTTTCATCTAGCATGGGCGTGTAGCGCTTTCCTCTCACCTCGTAGGGGCGGCTTGCACTGGCGCTTTTGATAACAGCAGTGACCACAGCATCTTGCATTTCAAGTTCTGTCGGTGTTCGCAATGGCGCTGCATCATGCTGCATTGCATAGCGTCCTTGTTGTGACGACGGTGAGCTACATGCGCTGAGCACAACACAGATAAGCGCGATTAAAAGGGCATTTATTAAGTGGGTCATTATTTTAACAGCATCCTTTTATCGGTGGCGATAGACATAATAATGCCAAATCCAGCCATCAGGGTCACCATAGAAGTCCCCCCGTAACTAATTAAGGGTAAGGGGACACCAACGACAGGTAATAGGCCAGAAACCATTCCTATATTCACAAACACATAGACAAAGAAAGTCAGGGTTAAGGCCCCTGCGAGTAGTTTACCAAATGCGTCTTGTGCATTAACGGCAATGTACAAGCCACGCCCAATAATAAATAAATACATGCACAGCAGTAAGCAAACACCAAATAGACCAAATTCTTCACTGAGTACCGAAAAGATAAAGTCAGTATGGCGTTCGGGTAAAAACTCAAGTTGTGATTGAGTCCCTTGCAACCAGCCTTTACCTTCAATTCCCCCGGAACCAATGGCTATTTTTGATTGAATAATGTGATAACCCGAGCCTAAAGGGTCACTTTCTGGGTCTAAAAAGGTAAGTACTCGCTGACGTTGATAGTCATGCATTCCGTAATGCCAAAATGGCCATGCAGCGAGTGCAACAACGGCTGAGAAAAAGCCAATTAAGCGCCAGCTTAAGCCTGATAAAAACAACACAAATATACCTGAACTGGCAATTAAGATTGACGTTCCTAGGTCTGGTTGTTCTTTAATTAAAATGGTCGGCACCATCACAATTACAAAACCAATGATTAAATGAATCGCGCGTGGGGGCAGGTGATTACGGCCAATGTACCAGGCAACCATCATTGGCACGGCTATTTTCATTAATTCGGAAGGCTGGAAACGCGTGATACCTAAATTAAGCCAACGTTGCGCGCCTTTGGAACTGACACCAAAGAACAACACGCCAACGAGCATTAATAAGCCCAAGCAATACAGAGGAATGACCATGCTTTTTAAGGTATTCGGTGAAAACTGCGCCAGAATAAACATGCCCAGTACAGCACCAAACATACGTGTAGCATGGCGGATCATCATCGCAGAATCTTGACCACTGGCACTGTATACAATAGCAAGGCTTGCGACCATCATGAGCATGAGCGCAATCAGTAAAGGTACATCAAGATGAAGGCGCTGCCAAATCGAGCGTTTTTTATTTAATGGGATCATGGCGCATCACTTTGAGCAAGTTTTATAGGGTTAGCAGAAAAGTAGTAATCCATTAATTGGCGCGCAATTGGCGCACCAACAGTACTTCCCCCACCGGTATTTTCGACGACCACCGACACCACAATTTGTGGGTCATTATAAGGGGCAAAGCCAACATATATTGCGTTATCTCGTTGGCGTTCTTTGAGTGATTCTGCATCATATCGCTCGCCTTGAGCAATACTGACTACCTGCGCCGTTCCGGTTTTACCGGCTGGGTCATAGGTTGCACCTTTAAACGCTTTGTGTGCTGTACCGGTTACTTTATGCACTGTGTTGTGCATTGCATCGAGGGCCATTTGCCAATGATGTGGGTTTTTAAGTTGTACAGGGGGCTTTTCATCATTATTGATTTGCGTTACTTCGTTTTCTTTTTTGGCTACTTGCACAAGGTGAGGTGGATGATCAATGCCTTTATTCACCAAAATGTTAGTTGCATTGGCTATTTGCATCGGGGTCGCGGTCCAATAACCTTGTCCGATCCCCACCGAGATTGTATCGCCTCGCCACCATGATTCTCTGAAACGGGCTTCTTTCCATTCTTTAGATGGCATAATTGCCGTTGTTTCTTCATGAATATCAATACCAGAGAGCTCGCCAAAGCCAAATTGAGTCATAAAGTCACTGATTTTAGTGATGCCTAGTCGGTAGGCAACATCGTAAAAGTAGGTATCACATGACTCTTCAATCGCTTTGTAAACATCGACATGACCATGGCCCCAACGTTTCCAGTCACGCCATTTGTGTTCAACATTCGGAATTTGGAAAAAGCCCGGATCCCACATCTGTGTTTGTTCTGTTACCAAACCTTCTTCGAGGGCTAAAATGGCCATATGGGGCTTAACCGTCGATGCCGGAGCATAGCGACCCTGCGTAGTACGGTTAATAAGTGGGCGGTCTGGATTTAATAATTCTTTGTAGTTTTTACTGCTAATGCCATGCACAAATAAGTTTGGGTCATAACTTGGGTTTGAATACATTGCCAGCACGCCCCCGTCTTTTGCATCAAGCACGACCACTGCGCCACGCATGTCTTTTAAGGCATGCTGGGCTATTTGTTGCAAGCCAATGTCCAAGGTTAACACTAAGTCGTGGCCAGGCTCTGGCGGAGTCAGACTGAGAGTACGGATAACGCGACCACGGTTGTTTACTTCAACGCGTTGTGAGCCAACAACACCGTGTAGTAACTCTTCATAGTATTTTTCGATACCAAGCTTACCAATGTCATGAGTGGCGCGGTAATTCGTTGCTTGGTCTTCGGCTTCAAGTTTAGTGAGTTCTTTTTTGTTTAGCTTGGCAACATAACCTAAGGCATGAGTGAGTGTATCGCCATACGGGTAGTAGCGGGCTAAACGCGCTTCAATACTGAACCCTGGAAATTTATGTTGGTTTACTGAAAACGTGGCTACTTCGGTTTCGTTTAACCGTGCTTTAAGCACTTGGCTTTTAAAGCGGCGATTATGTTTGATATCGTCTAAAAAGTCGGCTTTTTGTTGTTCGCTTATCGTAATTAGTTGCTCAACAGCAGCCAATGCTTTGTCAAGATCATCAACTTCTTCAGGAATGACTTCAAGGTTGTAAACGGGCTTGTTCTCGGCAAGTAACACCCCATTTCTGTCGTAAATCAGGCCTCTATTAGGCGCAATTGGTATTACTTTTATGCGGTTGTCGTTTGAACGTGTTTGATAGTCTTGGTGATCAATAACCTGAATGTTATATAAATTTGATAACAAGACACCAATAAGCAGGGTAACAAACACAAAACCCACAAATGCTCGACGGGCAAATAAATTTGCTTCAGCCGAGTGGTCTCGAATGGTGGGTCTGTGTTTTCGCATGGGCTTTACTACTCGCGATGATAAGGGTGGTTGTTATTTAAGCTCCAGCCACGATAAAGGCTTTCAGCAACAATAATACGCACCAACGGATGCGGTAGCGTTAGGTTCGATAAAGACCATTTTTGCTCTGAGGCTGCGATACACTCAGGTGCAAGCCCTTCAGGACCGCCAATCAGTAGGCTGACATCTCGGCCATCAAGCTGCCATTTTTCCATACTTTTAGCGAGCTGATGCGTATCCATCGGCTTACCGGTTACTTCAAGTGTAACAATGCGGTTTCCTTTGGGGATAGCCGCCAATGTCTTTTCACCTTCAAGTTGTAAAATACGTTTGATATCCGCATTTTTACCACGCTTTCCTGCTGGGATTTCAATGAGTTCTAACGGCATATCACGCGGAAACCGGCGTTGATATTCCGTAAACCCTGTTTCTACCCATGCTGGCATTTTCGTGCCAACGGCAATCAATTGTATCTTCAAAATGCTTTACCTATGTCCTTGCTAAGGGTTAGCCCCAAAGTTTTTCTAGATCATAGAAGTCGCGAGTTTGGTCTTGCATTACATGCACAACCACATCACCGAGGTCTACCAGTACCCATTCACCTTCATTTTGGCCTTCGTAGCCGAGTGGCTCTTCACCAGCATGGCGTGCTTCTTTTGCGACATGATCAGCAATAGACTGAACGTGGCGTTTAGAATTACCTGAACACACCACCATGTAGTCAGTAATGTCAGATTTTCCACGAACATCAAGTTGTACCACGTCACGGGCTTTCATATCGTCGACTTTATCAAGGGCAAATGCGAGTAGTTGTTTAGAATCCAAAGTGTTTTCTCAAAAGTAAATAATCGTAATGTGTTATTTTATCACGCAGATAGTATTTATTCATCTGTTTGGTAAAGATGATGCTGCGCAATGTATTGACTGACGCTAGCGGGTAAAAGTTCCGCGGCCTGTTCATTTAAATATAATTGTTTTCGAATCTGACTCGATGCAGCATCTACTTGTAAGCCATTTAAAAAGAATAACTTGCCAGCAGGTGATTGTTTTAGTTGCGCGAGTTTGTCAGTCAACGCATCGGCTTTGTAAGCGGCCAGTTCACCCTCAACATGGCATATTTGGCCAGGGCGCTGATACACCACAATATGGCACAGTGTGACTATTTCTTGCCATTGATACCATTTATCTAAGTTATTAAACGAATCCATGCCGATTAAAAACAGAATAGGGGCGGTCGGGTGTTCGCTGCGAAGCTCTTTTAAGCTCAGTAATGAATACGATGCACCGCTGCGGTTAAGCTCTCTGTAGTCGATGGCAAATTGCGGGTTAGACGCTATCGCAAGCTTGAGCATATTAATCCGATGCTCGTCGCTTATCCCCGGTTTTGCTTTATGAGCGGGGATAGCGCAAGGCATAAAATAGAGGGTATTCAATTGGCACTGTTTAACACACTGTTCAGCCATATTTAAATGGCCTAAGTGAATGGGATCAAACGTGCCACCGAAAATAGCAATCATCAGTTACGACTCTCAGTCAGAATGTGGATGACAAGGTAAGGGGATTGATAACGGCTGACAAAACACTAAACAAATATGAGTCAACGCTTGATAAGGGGCAATTAAGTTACCTTGTTTGTAAGCGGCATCAAATTGAGCGAGTTGTTTAATTATTTGCTCAAGTACCTTGCTGTTTAAACGATTCAGCGCGTGTTGGATTGTCGCTTGTTGATTCTTCCAAATATTAAACTGCTTGTATAAGTCAGTCATATTGGCGCCCGTTAGTCTGGCATGCTGCATAGCAAGTAGGTTGCTGGCTTCTTTATTAATAGCCCAAAAAATACTCATGGCTTCGGTATTATCCGCAGCGAGTTTGGTCATGACTTTGACTGCTTGCTCAGCGTGACCTTTGAGTAATGCATCGCTCAAATCGAAAATATCAAACTTTGATTGATTGAGCAGCCCTTGCATAACGGCTTGTTGGTCAACTAAGTCACTGCCATAAAGCAGTGAGAGCTTTTCAAGCTCTTGATGACACGCAAGCAGGTTGCCTTCAGTTGCTTCTATGAGGCTTTGCTTAGCATTGTTATGCAGGTTTAAATTTAAACGATAACATTGCTCATCTAACCAGCGGGTTAGGTGATTGCCTGTTAGCGGATAACAAGGCACAAAGATGCCTTGTTTATCGAGTGCTTTAAACCAAGCGCTACGCTGGATATCTTGGCTGGCTTTGGCGCCTTTTAACACTAAAATAGTGTCATCATTGACCAGCTCAGTGAGCTGTTTAAATATTTGACTGCCCGTGGTGCCCGGTTTTTGCTCGTTTAAATCAAATTCAATCAGGGTGCGTGCACTGAACAGTGACATACTTTGATATTGAGCAATAATCTCTTGCCAATCAAAGCCCTGCATCAATGTGAATTTGATGACTTCGTCAAAACCGTGCTGTTTAGCTGCTTGACGTATCTGTGATACGCATTCCGCTATTTGGTAGGGCTCCTCACCAAACACCATGTAGAAAGGGGCGAGGCCT
Organism: Pseudoalteromonas sp. bablab_jr011; assembly: GCF_016464045.1. Lineage (NCBI taxonomy): Bacteria > Pseudomonadati > Pseudomonadota > Gammaproteobacteria > Alteromonadales > Pseudoalteromonadaceae > Pseudoalteromonas > Pseudoalteromonas sp. bablab_jr011. The sequence continues at coordinate 9,872 of NZ_JACDWU010000166.1, forward strand.
TTTTTTAGTTGGCTGGTGAGTTGATTCGCATAACAACGCATTACAGTTGCGATAACTCTCTAACAATACGGCGGCTTGCTTGCTTTCTGATTTCACTCAGCAGCAGCTCAAGTTCTTTGGCTTTTGCAAGTGCGTTATCAGGATCGTCTTGGTAGTTACGATACAGCTCAAAACGTTGGTTAACCGCTTCTTGGCCTGGTCGTTTAAGGGTGTAACTGACACTATAAGCAAGCTCATATTCTGCGACCTGACCGTTATCAAATAACGACAATATTTGTCGCTCTAAGCGGTCTTTGTGAATAGTGAGCTCAGGCGTTGAACTGTCGCCGTGGTCAAATTCTACTTTACTGGCTATTAGCTCTTTTTCGACTAACTCGAACAGGGTTGATTTTTCGTCATCACCAACCAGCGAGATCACCTTTAAGTCATCCGGTAAGTTAGAGGCTTTCTTTAAATGAAAGCCACAGCTTGTTACCAGTAAACAGACTAGCACTAAAGCTAGTCTGTTTTTCAGTGCATGAAGCGCTGCCATCTTAGTTAGCAACCACATTCAGAAGCTTGCCTGGTACGTAAATTACTTTACGGATTGTCACGCCGTCTGTGAATTTAGTCACATTATCTTCTGCGAAGGCGAGGGCTTCAACTTGCTCTTTAGTGGCATCTGCTGGCACTGTTAACTTAGCACGAAGCTTGCCGTTAACTTGTACGATGATTAGCTTTTCATCTTCAACAAGTGCCGACTCATCCACGGTTGGCCAAGAAGCATCTAAGATGTCACCTTCTTTGCCAAGGTCTTGCCATAGTTGATGACACATGTGCGGCGTAATAGGTGCAAGCATGATAAGTAATGCTTCAAGCGCTTCGTTTGCTATCGCGACATCTTGTTTATCAGCAAGTGGCGCTTTTAATAACTTGTTTGAAAGTTCCATAATGGCAGCAATTGCTGTGTTGAACGTTTGACGGCGCTCAACATCATCGGTCACTTTTGCAATGGCTTTATGAAGCTCACGACGAAGTACTTTTTGATCGTTGCTTAAAGCGGCTTTATCAAGTGCTTGATAACCTACGGTTTCAACATCGACTGCGTATTTCCAAACACGTTTTAAGAAACGCATTGCGCCTTCTACACCTGAATCAGACCATTCAAGAGTTTGCTCTGGAGGTGCTGTGAACATCATGAATAAACGCACCGTATCGGCACCGTATTCGGCAATAACTTGTTGTGGGTCGATACCGTTGTTTTTCGATTTCGACATTTTACTCATGCCTGCAGAGAATACCGGCTCACCATCTACTTTATGCCATGCTTTTGTCACACGACCTTTTTCGTCAGTTTCAGTTTGTACGTCGGTTGGTGATATCCACACATCACCGCCTTTCTCATCTTTACGATAGAACGTTTCTGCTAATACCATGCCTTGGCACAGCAAACGCTCGAATGGCTCGTCAGAGTTAACTAAGCCAAAATCACGTAATAGTTTGTGGAAAAAGCGAGAGTAAAGTAAGTGTAAAATCGCATGCTCAATACCACCGATGTATTGGTTTACAGGTAACCAGTAGTTTGCAGCGCCAGGCTCAATCATTCCTTCGTCAAAACGAGGGCTACAGTAACGTGCGTAGTACCACGATGATTCCATAAAGGTATCGAATGTATCAGTTTCGTGAAATGCAGGTACGCCATTTACGGTTGTTTTAGCCCATTCAGGATCCGCTTTGATTGGCGATGTAACACCATTCATAACCACATCTTCAGGTAAGCGTACTGGTAACATGTCTTCAGTAGCGGCAATCTCTTGGCCATTTTCGTCGCTTAACATAGGGATTGGAGAACCCCAATAACGCTGACGGCTCACGCCCCAATCACGTAAACGGAAGTTTACTTTACGCTCACCAACGCCCAGTGCTTCTAACTTGTCTGCTACCGCATTAAATGCTGCATCAAACTCTAGACCATCAAACTCACCTGAGTTTACTAACACGCCTTTTTCTGTGAAAGCTTGATTTGCAAGGTCAACCGTATCTTCGCTGCCAGCTGCAGGTGCAATAACTTGCGTAATTTCTAGGCCGTAAGTACTTGCAAACTCGTAGTCACGTTGGTCATGCGCAGGCACCGCCATTACCGCACCTGAACCATAGTCCATCAGTACAAAGTTAGCGACCCAAATAGGGACTTGCTTGCCTGTTAATGGATGGATTGCGTAAAAGCCAGTTGCAATGCCTTTTTTGTCCATGGTTGCCATGTCGGCTTCAGCAACTTTGGTGTTTTTACACTCATCAACAAACATCGCAACAGCATCGCTATTTTTAGCCGCTTCTTGTGCAATTGGGTGACCGGCTGCTACAGCAACGTAAGTCACACCCATAAAGGTATCTGGGCGTGTTGTGTAAACACGGAATGTGTCATCGTTGTCGGCACGTTTGAATTCAATTTCTAAGCCTTCAGAACGACCAATCCAATTGCGTTGCATGGTTTTAACTTGCTCAGGCCAGTGATCAAGTTTATCTAAATCATCTAAAAGCTCTTGAGCATAATCAGTGATTTTGATGAACCATTGTGGAATTTCTTTTTGCTCAACAATCGCACCTGAACGCCAGCCACGACCATCGATTACTTGCTCGTTGGCAAGCACTGTTTGGTCAACTGGATCCCAGTTTACTGTTGACATCTTTTTGTATACTAAGCCTTTTTCATACAGCTTAGTGAAGAACCATTGTTCCCATTTGTAGTACTCTGGGTGGCACGTCGCGATTTCGCGATCCCAGTCATAACCAAAGCCTAATTGCTTTAATTGGTTACGCATGTAGTCAATGTTTTCGTATGTCCACTTAGCCGGTGCCGTGTTATTTTTAATTGCGGCATTTTCAGCTGGAAGACCAAACGCATCCCAACCCATAGGTTGCATTACGTTTTTACCTTGCAAGCGTTGGAAACGTGATACTACGTCACCAATAGTGTAGTTACGAACGTGACCCATATGCAGTCGGCCGCTTGGGTATGGGAACATTGATAAGCAGTAATACTTTTCTTTGCTCTCATCTTCAGTGACTTTAAATACTTGGTTTTCATCCCAGTAGGCTTGTACTTTTGACTCTATGTCTTGCGGGTTATATTGCTCTTGCATCTACGATTCCAGACTTCTTGCAAATTGATAAAAAATTGTCGCTAAGGATAACCCAAAATACAGGCTAATCACAGCGGCAAATAAGGGCTTTTCCGAAATTATCACTTTCAGGGCAGGTTAACCTATACTCAACTATAGTAAGTATTGATTTTTCATCACTTTTGAAGGAGTAAACGATGGCAGATTATAAAACATGGCTCAGCGATTTAAGTGCATGGCTTAAAGATGTAAAAGACCACGAGTTGAAGGAGGCAATGGAGAAGTTTGTTGAATCTGAGCAGGCACTTAAAGATCTAGGGAAAGAAAAACTTGAGCTGTATCGCGACTACCTTAAACGCGATATTGATCACATCAAAGAAAACGATAAACATTATGACTCCTTAGCGTGGCTTGAACTAAAAGAGTCGCTTTGGTACGAGTTATCGCACATCGAAGACAAAACCCAGTTAGAATGGCAGGCCCTAAATCAAGATTTTAAGCACAATGGTGTCTATCATCAGGGAGAATGGATAGCCATGGGCACATTAGTATGTAAAAATTGCCAACATAGTTACGATGTTTACCATGCTACTCAAATTACCCCTTGTACTGAATGCGGTGGTATTTACTTTAGCCGTAAGGCATTACAACCTTAATCTGTAACGCAAGCAAAAGCTGGGCGTTACCCATAATGCCCAGCTAATCCTGGGAAATAAGAAGTTAGAATGACAAAAAAACTAATCCCATTGCCAGTCTCTACCTTAGCGCCAGAAATTGCCGCCAGTCATGTTGCTACATGCATGAATAATCCATACCCAGAGGCTTTAACGTTTATTGGCCAACAACGTGCTCAAAGTGCGCTCGATTTTTCATTAGGTATGGAGCTACCTGGTTACAATGTTTATGTTATGGGTGAGGCTGCACTGGGTCGTTTTACCTTAGTGAAAGACAAGCTAACAGCCCATTCAAAAGGCCGCCCAACGCCTAATGAGTGGCTGTATGTCAATAATTACGACGACCACCGCGAGCCTATCGCGCTGTTTATGCAAGCTGGGCAAAGCAAGCAGCTTGCAGATGATATTGATTCATTTATTGATGAAGTGCTTGATACATTCCCAGCAGCATTCGATAACCCAGGTTATCAGCGTAAGAAGAAATCAATAGACCGTGAATTCACCGATACTTACGATGCAGCTATAACCGCAGTAGAAATTGCCGCGCTTGAGCAAAGTGTAGCGCTTATCGAAGAAAATGGCGTGGTGGGGTTTGCGCCTTTGGTTAATGGTAAGCAATTAAGCGACAGTGAGTTTGCGGCACTCGAAGAGCCATTGCGTATTGAATTTTATGACGTGATTGAAAAACTCGAAGATGCGTTAATCGAAGCGCTGATTGAGTTACCGCGTTGGAAACGTGAATCATCTGAAAAACTGCGTAATCTTAAAAAATCAACGGCTGAGTTAGCGACCAAGCCACTTATTAAAGCGCTCGAGCACAAATATGCAACGCATATTGGTGTGCTGCGTTATTTAAAAGACATACGTGAAGAAATCATTGATGCGGTGCTGGAGTGGCTCGACGATGATGACAACGACGAAAACAAAGAAGACTTTGACCGCAAGGGCATGCTAACCGACTTTTTCGCACCCAATATTTTAGTCGAATTTAAAGAAGGGGATGCAGCGCCTGTTGTTTACGAGCCTAACCCAACGTTTGGCAATATTTTTGGCAAAATTGAATACGCGACATCGCAGGGCTCGCTCATAACCAGTTATCGCTCAATTCAGCCGGGTGCACTGCACCGTGCTAATGGCGGCTACTTGATTATGGACGCTGAAAAAGTAATGGCGAATCCACAAGTGTGGGATGGCCTAAAACTGTCTTTAAAAACGCATCAAATTAAGAACGACTTACCGTATCAAGACAGTTCAGTGGGGAGCAGTTTTACTTTACGTCCGCAGCTTATTCCGCTGGATGTAAAAATTGTGCTGCTGGGTTCACGTGATTTGTATTACACCATTGGTGAGTACGATGAAGAGTTTGCTGAGCTGTTTCGTGTGCTTGCTGACTTTGATTATTACTTACCAAGCAGCGATAAGCTGCAGTACCAGTTTATTACCAAAGTGACTGAATACTGTGAGAAAACCTTAAATTGCACTGCAAACGAAGCGGCAATGGCACGTTTACTCAAGTTTAGTTATCGCCAAGCTGAGCATCAAAATAAGCTGTCTGCACGTTTTGCAGAAGTTCTTGAGTTGGTGGCCGAAGCCAGTTTTTATGCCAAGCAAGATGGACATACACTGATTGATGCGCACCACATTGATGAAGCCATTCTTGGTAAACAGTACCGTACTGGGCAAATTTCAGAAACCATGCTTAGCGATATTAAAGAGGGGCAGATCCTCATTGCTACCGAAGGTCAGGCTGTGGGTAAAGTAAACGGCTTAACGGTGCTGCATATCGGTGATACATCGTTTGGTACGCCTGCACGTATTACTGCCACGGTTTATGCCGGTGCCGATGGGGTCATTGACGTTGAGCGTGAGGCTGAGTTGGGTAAAGCAATTCACTCAAAAGGGGTGATGCTTCTAACCGGCTACTTAGGTAACAAATATGCGCAGCAATTTAGTTTAACGCTCAGTGCTAATATCGCGATTGAACAGAGTTACGGTTATATCGACGGTGATAGTGCGTCACTGGCCGAGCTCTGTGCGCTTATCTCGGCAATAACCAACTTACCTATTAGCCAGTCAATTGCGCTTACAGGCTCAATTAACCAACATGGTGACGTGCAATCTATTGGTGGTGTTAACGAGAAAATCGAAGGCTTCTTTAAACTCTGTAAAATGCGTGGCTTAACGGGCGAGCAAGGCGTGATCATTCCAAAGTCAAACCAAGTGAACCTGGTGCTTGATGATGAAGTGCTCGACGCCGTTGAAAAAGGCCGCTTTAATATTTATGCCGTTGAAACAGTAGATCAGGCGTTAAGTCTATTAATGGACAAAGACGCGGGTGAAATGACGGAGCAGGGCTATCAAGACGGCTCTATTAATGCCTTAGCATTAGCCCGACTTGCAAACATTGCCGATATTGTTAATGGCGATAATGATGATGAAAAGGAAGCGGAATGATTAACTTAATTCTTTTATTGGTCATAGGTGTATTTTGTTTTTTGATTTTTAAAAATAGCAAAAAAGCGAAATTACAAGCACTCGAAAATGAAACGTTGGCCGCTGATTTTTTAGCGACAAATGGTAAAGCTGATGATGTCCATGAAACAACTTCTGGGCTGCAATACAAAATTGAGCACAGCGCGGGTAATGAAGCTAAGCCACATGCTAGCAGTAAGGTGAAGGTGCATTACCATGGTACGCTCATGGATGGCAGTGTATTTGACAGTTCAGTCGTACGCAATTCGCCAATTAGCTTTGGTTTAAACCAAGTGATTGCCGGCTGGACTGAAGGCTTACAGTTAATGAGCGAAGGCGATAAGTTCACCTTTTATATCCCGCCACAGCTTGCCTATGGGCGTAAACGTGTTGGCAGCATTCCGCCAGGCTCGTTACTAATATTTGAGGTTGAACTTCTTAAGATTGAATCGTAAGCGCCAGCCAAACGACAAAAAAGAAAGGGCTTCATAAATGGAGCCCTTTTTTGGTTTAATTCCGCGGGATTAATGAGGCTATACCCATTAGGTATAGCCTCAAAATAGTACTCTAATTAAACGCAGTCGTATTCTTTACGCGTTTGCTTTGGTTTTTCTTACTAACCCTATGACAGTTAGTAATAAAACAGCCAGCCATACCGGCCAATTACCTAAACGACTGTATAGCGTGTCACCTTGAATTAGGGTGATATTCGCTTCAAGCACATCGGCTTTAAACTGTGGCATGCTCAATTGCGATTTTGCGATAGGGTCGTACACAGCGCTAATACCGGTATTCGTTACGCGAATAAGCGGGCGCTGAAGCTCAAGGGCGCGCATACGGGCTATTTGCATATGCTGATGCGGGCCATGAGAATCTCCAAACCAGGCATCATTACTAACAGTAAACAAAATATCAGAATCACTTCTGTAGTTTCCACGCACTAAATCGGCAAAGGCAATTTCGTAGCAAATAGCAGGCAAAATATTTAAACCATTGGCGCGCAAGTTATCTTGTACTTCATCACCACGGGTGAACGATGACATTGGTAAGTCAAATAGAGGGGCGATAGGGCGCAGTAAATCTTGAAATGGCACAAACTCACCAATGGGTAACAATTGATGCTTTTGATAGCGGTTATGCCCTAAATACTGATAGTGACCTTCATTGTCACTGGGCTCTTTTTTACCAAGTACAATGAGGGTATTAAAAATATTGCGGGTGTCGTACTGGTAATCAACAATGCCAGTGATAAGTGCGGTGTTATTAAATGTTGCGGCACTGTCAAGGCCAGATAAATATTGCGTCGCAAGGGCTTCTAGCTCAGGCACGGCGGCTTCAGGCCAAACGATTAAATCAGCATTCCAATGCAGGCGTGTCATGTCTTGGTATTTGCTCATGGTATTCCAAAACTCAGACGGCTCAAACCGTAAATGTTGCTTGATGTTACCCTGTACGAGCACGGTTTTAATCGTTTTATCTTGGTATTTAACTGGGCTGTTACCTGCAATAAAATATAAGCCAATGAGCACGGCGACAGAGACTATCAAAGGTTTAATGTCTTTACTTATTAAGCGATATAGCGCAAAGGCGATTAATACACATATAAGCGTGATACCAAACTCACCAATCACAGGGGCTAAAAAGTTTAGTGGGCTGTCTGTTTGTGTATAGCCAAAACTAAGCCATGGAAACCCGGTCAGTAGCGTGCCACGCAGATACTCAGTGACCGCAATACTTGCCAATAATAAGCACACAAAACTATAGGGCCCTGAAGCCAGTCGAGTACTAAGCCAAGCAGCTAAAGCTGGATAAAGTGCAAGGTAGGCGCATAAAACAACCATTAAACCAAGAGAGGCAATTAATGGCATTCCACCAAAGGTGGCTATTGAAACATGCACCCAGCTGATACCGGCACCAAACCACCCTAAACCAAAGATGAAGCCATATTTTGCGCTGCGCTTTGCTGCGTCTTTACCGTTTGCAAGAGGGTTGATGCAATAAAGCAGTGCACTAAGAGAAAGAAAGGCAATGTGCCACAGATTAAAGGGGGCGTAACTTAAGGTTAAAAAGAGGCCCGCAATAAGTGCGAGCCAGGCTTTTTTATCTTTTGCAAGAACGCAGAGGTTAGTTAGCAGTTTCTTCACTGTCGTTATCATCAGCCTTAGGAATGGTGACTTGCAATTGTAAGATGCGACGATTGTCAGAATTGGTGACTTTAAATTGTAAGCCTTCAATGTCTATCGTCTCACCACGGCTTGGCATATGACCAAACGCATGTAAAACCGTACCACCAATTGTATCGGCGTCAGAGGTGCTGTAACCCGTTTTAAAATATTCGTTAAAGTCATCAACAGGTGTTAGAGCTTGAACTGCGTAAACATGTTTCGCAACTTGTCGAATATCTTGTTGTTCCTCTTCTTCATCGTGTTCGTCTTCTATTTCACCCACAATGATTTCGAGAATATCTTCGATGGTTACTAATCCTGACACACCCCCGTATTCATCAATAACGATGGCCATGTGATAACGTTGTTGACGAAACTCATTTAACAGCGTATCAACTCGTTTGCTTTCAGGAACCACCATAGCAGGACGTAAATAGTCACGTAGTGATGGCAATAGTTCATCTTTATTTAGAATTAAAGGCAATAAATCCTTTGCGAGTAATATACCTTCGATGTGATCTTTATCTTCACAAACCACGGGGAAACGAGAATGTGTAGAGTCAACCATCATCGGGAGTAGCTCTTCTAATGGGGCGTCAATTTCAAGCGTCACCATTTGAGAACGTGGTATCATGATGTCTCGAACTTTTAGTTCTGACACACCTAATACCCCTTCAATCATTTCTTTTGTTTCAGGGTCGATAAGGTCGCGTTCTTGCGCATCGGCAATTACTTCTACCAGCTCTTCTCTATTCTGGGGTTCCCCTTGTAACATCTGGGCTATGCGGCCCAGCCACGTTTTACCAGAAGAACCCTGGCTAGTTTGCGAGTTGTCGTCGCTCATTGCGTCTAATTGCTCCGTAAATTTAAATATCGTCTCGATATGGGTCAGCAATGTTCAGATCGGCAAGTAATTGCTTCTCTATGCTTTCCATTTCGAGTGCATCTTCGTCCTTTATATGGTCAAATCCAAGTAAATGCAAGCATCCATGGATCACCATATGGGCAAAATGGTCGTGAAAGGTTTTTTCTTGCTCAATTGACTCAGCTAAAACGATAGCTGGACATATGATTAAATCACCCACTAAAGGTAACTCAATACCAGGGGGGGCTTCAAATGGAAACGATAAGACATTAGTCGGTTTATCTTTACCACGGTAGTCATTATTGAGTTGTTGGCTTTGTGCCTCATCACTGATCACAATTGTCAGTTCAGCATCTTCACGGTAGTGACTGAGGACTTTATCAGCCCACAGTTGAAATTGTTCAAAGCTTGGTAAGTTGTCAAACTCACACGCTATTTGTAAATCTAATTCGGTCACGAGTTTGCTTCTTGTTGGTTTGCTTGCGCTTCTTTTGCGCGTTGTTTTTCAGCCCGTTTTAAACGTTCAGCTTCATCGTTGCGCTCATAGGCTTCAACAATACGCGCCACAACAGGGTGGCGTACCACATCATGTGATTGGAAAAAGTTAAAGCTAATTTCATCGACACCGTTAAGTACCTCAATCGCATGGCGAAGGCCCGAGCGCGCACCACGCGGTAAATCTACTTGGGTGATATCGCCTGTAATAACGGCCTTAGAATTAAAACCAATACGGGTTAAGAACATTTTCATTTGCTCTGCGGTGGTATTTTGGCTTTCATCAAGGATGATAAATGCGTCATTCAATGTACGTCCACGCATGTACGCTAACGGTGCTACTTCGATAATATTTTTTTCGATCAGTTTTTCAACGCGCTCGAAGCCGAGCATTTCAAATAATGCATCATAAAGAGGGCGTAAATAAGGGTCGATTTTTTGGCTCAAGTCGCCAGGTAAGAAACCCAGTTTTTCACCTGCTTCAACGGCAGGGCGAGTAAGCAGAATACGGCGAATTTCTTGACGCTCCAGTGCATCAACAGCAGCAGCAACGGCAAGGTAGGTTTTACCTGTGCCTGCAGGGCCAATACCAAAGGTAATATCGTGATGCAGAATATTAGCCACATACACGCCTTGGTTATCGTTACGCGGTTTAATAACGCCACGGCGAGTTTTTATCACCATGTCTTTACCATAAACGCCCGGGTTGTCGTCTTGATCAAGGGCGTTTGATTCGCTAATCGCTAAGTGCACAGCGTCGGGTTCAATTTCGCCAATTTCACCACGAACTGGTTGAGTATCAACATAAAGGTTTTTTAAGATTTCAACACTGGCTGCTGCACAGTGAAGTTTACCAGTGACTCTAAAAAAATTATCGCGATGGGCAATTTCAACACCTAGTCGGCGTTCAATTTGTTTGATGTTTTCGTCAAACGGACCACATAAAGATGAAAGGCGTTTGTTGTCGGCGGGTTCTAAATAAATCTCTAAAGTTTTTAATTGATTACTCAAAATTGCTTCCTATTGATGGGTGCTGGCAAGGGCCAGCACCAAAATTCACCCTAAGGGACGAAAGTTGCAACGCCAATTTCGTTAGGGGCTTGTGCAGCGTCTGCTTCGGCTGCTTTACTAAGAATAGACGATGGCGCAATATCACGGCGCAGATTCATTTCTGATTCTGTACGAATTAATTCACCGCGTAAAGAGTTTGGCAACGCTTCAGTAATACGTACATCAACGAATTGACCGATCACTGAATGTGGGCCTTCAAAGTTAACCACACGGTTGTTTTCAGTACGGCCACGTAACTCCATAGGGTTCTTCTTAGAAGGACCTTCAACTAAGATTCGCTGTTCAGTGCCAAACATTTGGCGGCTGATTTGCTGTGCCATTTGCGTAATACGGTTTTGTAAAAGGTATAAACGCTCTTTTTTTTCTTGCTCTGATACGTCGTCCGGTAAATCAGCTGCTGGTGTACCAGGGCGTGCACTGTAGATAAAGCTGAAGCTCATATCAAAACCAATATCATTGATAAGGTTCATTGTTGCTTCAAAGTCTGCTTTGCTTTCGCCAGGGAAACCAATGATAAAATCAGAAGACATACTTAAGTTAGGGCGAATTTTACGTAATTTACGAATCGTTGATTTGTACTCTAGAGCTGTATGACCACGTTTCATTAAATTAAGAATACGGTCAGAGCCACTTTGCACTGGTAAATGTAAGTGGTCGACAAGCTCTGGTACATCGGCATATGCATCGATGATGTCAGGAGTAAACTCTACTGGGTGCGAAGTGGTGTAACGAATGCGGTCAATACCATCAATTGCGGCAACATAACGCAGTAGGTCAGAGAAGTAACAAATTTCGCCATCATGCGTTTCACCGCGGTAAGCGTTTACGTTTTGACCTAGTAAGTTTACTTCACGCACGCCTTGCTCTGCGAGCTGGGCGACTTCGAGTAGTACGTCATCAAGTGGACGGCTTACTTCTTCACCGCGCGTGTATGGCACAACACAGAAAGTACAGTATTTAGAACAGCCTTCCATAATCGATACGAACGCACTTGGGCCTTCTGCTTTTGGCTCAGGTAAACGGTCGAACTTTTCGATTTCAGGGAATGATACGTCAACAACAGATGTGCTGTCGCCACTTTGCACTTGCTTAATCATCTCTGGTAAACGGTGTAACGTTTGCGGGCCAAAAATTACATCGACAAACGGCGCACGTTGACGAATTGAGTCACCTTCTTGTGACGCTACACAGCCACCTACACCAATGATAAGGTCAGGTTTATCGTCTTTTAATAGCTTCCAACGGCCTAGCTGGTGGAATACTTTTTCTTGCGCCTTTTCACGAATTGAACAGGTGTTGAGTAAGATCACATCTGCATCTTCAGCTTCATCAGTTAACTGATAGCCGTTAGTCGCATCCAGTAGATCCGCCATTTTCTGAGAGTCGTACTCGTTCATCTGACAACCCCAGGTTTTAATATGCAGCTTTTTACTCATTGAAATATAGCCTCGTTTTCAATTCGGTAGTGACACAAAAATGTGTTAGAAACAGGATTAAGCGGCTTTAATGCCGACTTAAAGGACGCGTATTTTAGCTGGATACCCGCACAGATCCAAGTATAGTTTTTATCTTTGTGGTGTGAAATCAAACAAGTCACTGTTTTAAAATTCTTAACGCGTAAATGCACTGACACAGTTTAGTGAATTACGTTACAATTTATGCCGTATTCAAATAGCCAAATGAGCGACTATTAAATGAAGAAAAATAAGGTAATTGTTGTTGGTGGTGGCATGGTAGGTGCTGCCACAGCTGTTAAACTGGCACAGCAGGGCAGGGACGTCACTATTATTGAAAAGCACCTTATCGATGCTGATGACATTCTCAGTTCAGATAAGGTGGATATTCGCATTTCGGCTATTAATCGTTTTTCAGAAGACTTACTTGATGAGCTGGGGGCAATGCCGTTATTGCGCCAAAATCGTATCGCTCCATACCAACAGCTTGAGGCGTATCAGCAACAAGGCGAAAACTTATTGTTTGATTGCCATGATATTGGTGAAACACATCTGGGTCATTTAATCGAAAATAGCCTAATTCAAGCGAGTCTTTGGCAGCAATTTTCTCAATATGGCATCGAGGTCATTGAGCAGACAACACCGGTTACAGAGATAAGCCAAGAGAGTGATTCAATCACGCTTCATTACGATGACACCCAATATACGGCTGATTTAGTGGTTGCTGCAGATGGCGGACAATCACAATTACGTAGCAAAGCTGGCTTAGGTGTAACAGGGTGGCAATATGGTCAACACTGTATGGGTGTGTTAATTAAACTGGATGCGCCGCAACAAGTTAAAACGTGGCAACAATTTACACCAACGGGCCCAGTGGCGTTTTTGCCTATGCAAGCCCCGTATGCAAATTTAATTTGTTACCACAACGCGTCGGTTTTAAACCGTTGGAATAAACTCCCCACAGAACAACTAAAAGCCCAACTCATTGCGCATTTTCCTGAGTTGCCGGGTGAATTTGAGTTACTTGAGCATGCTGTTTTTCCATTGGCTCGTCAGCACGCAAATGATTATTCGCAAGGGCGTTTAGTCCTAGTGGGCGACTCAGCACACACTATTAATCCCTTGGCAGGCCAAGGGGTTAATTTAGGTTTTCAAGATGTGGTTGCACTGGCTGAGGTTCTTGCTGGCCACGATGATGTTGGTCAGCATGCGGTATTAAAGCAGTATGAGAAGAAACGTCGTCGCGCTAATTTACTTATGATGAGTATGATGGATGCCTGTTACTTCGGATTCTCAAATGAACTACAACCACTCAGTTGGGCACGTAGTAAGTTTTTAAAATTAGCGAACAATATTGGCCCGGCTAAGAACTGGGTATTAAAATATGCCATTAGTGGGACACTCAGTTAAACAAAATAATACACATAAACGATAAAGAAACGGGTTAATGAAAATTAGCCTGTTTTTTTTGCGCTGAATAAAAATGAATTAAATTTTGGAGAAATTAGAAATTAGAAATTAGAAATTAGAAATTAGAAATTAGAAATTAGAAATTAGAAATTAGAAATTAGAAATTAGAAATTAGAAAGGAAGTTGGCTGGGATACCAGGATTTGAACCTGGGAATGGCAGGATCAAAACCTGCTGCCTTACCGCTTGGCGATATCCCAACGCTAAACTTGAAGAGTTTTAGTTCTACTTAAGAACATGGTGCGGAAGGAGAGACTTGAACTCTCACAACCGAAGTTACTGGAACCTAAATCCAGCGCGTCTACCAATTCCGCCACTCCCGCATCATTAAGTTGCATTTTTATACTCTATACAGAGTTTTTCTTATTCACTCTCTTGGTAGAGAAAGTGGCTGGGATACCAGGATTTGAACCTGGGAATGGCAGGATCAAAACCTGCTGCCTTACCGCTTGGCGATATCCCAACAAAGAAAAAGTTGATAGTTTTGGTTCTTATCTAGAACATGGTGCGGAAGGAGAGACTTGAACTCTCACAACCGAAGTTACTGGAACCTAAATCCAGCGCGTCTACCAATTCCGCCACTCCCGCATTTTGTGTTTAAAAACACTGGTAGTTATTTTTAACTCTTCATTGAGTGCAGTTTAAACTCCTGCAGAGCCATTCTAAAAGAAGAATGGTGGCTAAGACGGGATTTGAACCTGTGACCCCATCATTATGAGTGATGTGCTCTAACCAACTGAGCTACTTAGCCATTGTGGCTGGGATACCAGGATTTGAACCTGGGAATGGCAGGATCAAAACCTGCTGCCTTACCGCTTGGCGATATCCCAACAAAAATTTGATAATTTTAGTTCTTATCAGAACATGGTGCGGAAGGAGAGACTTGAACTCTCACAACCGAAGTTACTGGAACCTAAATCCAGCGCGTCTACCAATTCCGCCACTCCCGCATTTTGTGTTTAAAAAACACTGGTAGTTATTTTTAACTCTTCATTGAGTAACAAAAAGAATGGTGGCTAAGACGGGATTTGAACCTGTGACCCCATCATTATGAGTGATGTGCTCTAACCAACTGAGCTACTTAGCCATCTTTTTTGTTAGCACTTCATCGCTGAGTGCGGGGCGTATTATGCTGATATGACCTAAATCCGTCAACACCTTTTTTGCAAAAAAACGTTTAACAGGGTTTGTTTGCATTAAAATTAAGCTAAGCGGCTAAATTTTATTTAAATTGCTGTTTTTTTGACAGACAAAGACACCACTAAAAGTATATTACGTATTGTTGCTAATAAAAGCCCACTTTTAATCTGTTTGATTTTCATACAAAAATTAAGTGTGTAAATTTAAAAACTATTTTGTTGAGAGTTTTTATAACAGATAAACGTATTTACAGTGATAGGAGTAGAATACTATACACAGAGCAAATAGATAAAATGGCTCTGTTTACAGCGCTAAAAATAACCTGCGCGTCGTGGTGTCAATTCAGAAAACAAAAAAGGCTCGTGATAACGAGCCTTTTAAAGAGAGTGTGCTACACAACTTATACGTTAAATAAGAAGTTCATAACATCACCGTCTTTCACGATGTACTCTTTACCTTCTTGACGCATTTTACCTGCTTCTTTCGCACCGCTTTCACCTTTGAACTCAATATAATCATCAAAAGCGATAGTTTGTGCACGGATAAAGCCACGTTCGAAATCAGTATGAATT
Source organism: Pseudoalteromonas sp. bablab_jr011 (assembly GCF_016464045.1). Classification (NCBI taxonomy): domain Bacteria; kingdom Pseudomonadati; phylum Pseudomonadota; class Gammaproteobacteria; order Alteromonadales; family Pseudoalteromonadaceae; genus Pseudoalteromonas; species Pseudoalteromonas sp. bablab_jr011. The sequence continues at coordinate 25,350 of NZ_JACDWU010000166.1, forward strand.
TTACCTGCCGCTTGTGGTGCTGTTGCGCCGACAGGAATTGTCCATGCACGTACTTCTTTTACGCCTGCTGTGAAGTAGGTTTGTAATTTAAGTAATTCGTACCCACCACGGATCACTAAGTTAAGGCCCGGCTCTTCAAGACCTAAGTCAGCCATAAACTCAAGCTTGTCTTCTTCTTCAAGCTCAGATAGCTCTGATTCGATAGCCGCACAGACAGGAATAACAACCGCATCTTCTGCAGCTGCGATTTCACGCACTTTGTCTAGGTATGGATTATTTTCAAAACCATCTTCTGCTACGTTTGCGATGTACATTGTTGGTTTAATTGTTAAGAAGTTTAAAGGCTTAATAGCTGCTTTTTCTTCTTTTGTTAGTTCTAAAGAACGTAACGTTAAACCTTCATCAAGGTGTGCTTTTACTTTTTCGAGAACAGCGTTTTGTTCTTTTGCATCTTTATCGCCACCTTTCGCTTTTTTCGCATTACGGAAACTTGCTTTATCAGCGCTGTCCATATCAGCCAGTACTAATTCGGTGTTAATGACATCAATATCGTCAGCAGGGTCGATAGTGCCGGCAACGTGAACGATGTTTTCGTCTTCAAAACAGCGCACTACATGACCGATTGCATCAGTTTCACGAATATTCGCAAGGAACTGGTTACCTAAACCTTCACCTTTTGAAGCGCCTTTTACAAGGCCTGCAATATCAACGAATTCCATCGTTGTTGGTAAAATGCGTTGCGGATTTACGATTTCGGCTAATGCATTTAAGCGTGCATCAGGCACCGGTACCACACCTGTGTTCGGCTCAATGGTACAGAAAGGGAAGTTAGCGGCTTCAATTCCCGCTTTAGTTAGTGCATTAAATAATGTTGATTTACCAACGTTTGGCAAGCCAACGATGCCACATTTAAAACCCATAGTAAGATACCTTGTGTAATTTCATTAAAACGGATTAAGGTTTAAATGAATGTAGTCTGTTTTGTGCTTTTAACACACCATCTTTTGCAAGAATTTCCATACAACGAACTGCCTCATCAATAGCGGCATCCATTTTTTCTTGATCTTCTTTAGCGGCTTTACCAAGTACCCAGCCTGTCACCATTTCTCGGTGACCCGGATGACCAATACCGATACGAAGGCGCATGAAATCTTTTTGGTTTGCCATTTTCGCAATAATATCTTTTAAACCATTGTGACCACCGTGGCCGCCACCTTTTTTTAGTTTAGCAATGCCGGGATCAAGATCCATTTCGTCATGCGCTACGAGAATGTTCTCAACAGGGATTTTAAAGAAATTAGCGAGACTACTCACCGCCTTACCACTTAAATTCATGTAAGTAGTTGGGATCAGTAATTTAAATTCTTGGCCTTGAATGATCACTTTGCCAGTGAGGCCGTGATATTTAGGATCGTGTTTGAGTGTGCAGTTATAGCGTGCTGCGAGTTCTTCAATGAACCAAGCACCTGCATTATGGCGTGTATTTGCGTATTCGGGGCCTGGATTAGCCAGGCCCACAAGCATTTGAATAGAATTCAAGGTGTGTACACCTTAAAAATTATTCTGCAGCGTCTTCTGAAGCTTCTTCAGCAGGAGCAGCTTTGTTAGCTTTTACAGTAACAATTGACTGATCGTGGTCTGCACCTTTAGCTAGCTCAACAGATGAAACACCTGCAGGTAGTTTAAGGTCTGAAAGGTGGATTGAATCACCTGCAACTAAATCAGCAACGTTAACTTCAACGAACTCAGGAAGTGACTTAGGAAGACACGTGATTTCGATTTCAGTTAATTGGTGAACAACAGTGTTACCTGCTTTAGTTACTTTCTCTTCACCGATGAAGTGTACTGGCACTTTAGTGTGAAGTTTGTGAGAAGCATCTACACGTTGGAAGTCTAAGTGAGTGATCTTAGGCTTGAACGGGTGACGTTGAATATCTTTAAGGATAGCTTCAACTGACTCACCGCCAATGTTTAAAGTAAGGATGTGCGTGTAGAAACCTTCGTCTTCTTGCGCTTTGATCATATCTTTGTGTGCAAGAACGATTGATGCAGCTTCTTTGTCAGCACCGTAAAGGATTGCAGGAACTTTATCTTCACGGCGTAGGCGGCGGCTCGCACCAGTACCTGTTTCTGTACGTAATTCTGCATTGTATGTATAAGTTGACATAATGTCTCCAAAAATTAAAAGTCTTAGGGCCTTTGCGACCAAGGTCCCCAGCCAAAAGGCGCGCTATCATACCACCACTTTGAGGGAAAATAAATAACGACCACAAAAAAAGCACCTAGACGGTGCTTTTTGGCTATCACTGCGTGTTTATTAGTGTTCAAACATCGCTGAGATAGATTCTTCGTTGCTGATACGACGAATTGTTTCAGCAAGCATATCTGCAAGCGTAAGCACTTTGATTTTATCCAGTGCTTTAAGCTCATCAGACAGTGGAATTGAGTCAGTAACAATCACTTCGTCGATGACCGATTCACGGATGTTTTCAGCTGCGTTGCCAGAAAGTACAGGGTGAGTTGCGTATGCAAATACACGCTTAGCACCATGTTCTTTAAGTGCAGCTGCCGCTTTACACAGTGTCCCGCCTGTGTCGATCATGTCATCTACGATGATACAGTCGCGACCTTCAACGTCACCAATAATGTGCATTACTTGTGAAACGTTAGCTTGTGGACGACGCTTGTCGATGATAGCAAGGTCTGTATCGTTTAATAGCTTCGCGATTGCGCGAGCACGAACAACACCACCGATATCGGGTGAAACAACAACAACGTCATCGAAGTCGCGTTCTTTCATGTCTTCTAATAGCACTGGGCTACCGAATACATTATCAACCGGCACATCGAAGAAACCTTGAATTTGTTCAGCGTGTAAATCAACCGTTAGAACACGGTCAACACCTACACTTGATAGGAAATCTGCAACGACTTTAGCTGTGATTGGTACACGAGCAGAACGTACGCGACGATCTTGACGTGAGTAACCAAAGTATGGGATTACTGCAGTAATACGTCCAGCAGACGCACGACGTAGGGCATCAACCATAACGATAAGTTCCATTAGGTTATCGTTAGTAGGGTTACAGGTTGATTGAACGATGAAAACGTCAGAGCCACGAACATTTTCATTAATTTGAACACTGATCTCACCGTCACTAAAACGGCCAACAACAGCATCGCCTAATTCAATATACAAACGTTTTGCAACTTTTTGAGCTAGCTCAGGTGTTGCGTTACCAGCGAAGAGCTTCATGTCAGGCACGGTAGGGTTCCTCAGGCACTGAATTTTGGGACTAACAGGCTTTGGTAGGCACCAAAGCAGGTTAACTTTTACATTTACTTGTACGTTACTTCATTTCAAAGTGAGCATTTAATGCTGTATGAGCAGGAGAAAGTGTAGCACTAGTTGCTACAAAACCTGTCCACTTTTCTGGCAATTGAGCTAAAACTTGTTCTGCCTCGGCCTGAGTTGAAAACTCAGCAAAGCAGCAAGCGCCCGTGCCAGTCATCTTTGACGGAGCGTATTTTAGCAACCACTGGAGGGCTTTTTCAACCTCGGGGCAGAGCTTTTTGACCAAAGGCTCGCAATCATTGCGTAAATTTTCTGTTTGCCAATCAGCTTTTAGCTTGGCTGTGTCGCGTTTTAAATCAGGGTGAGTAAAGATTTCTGCCGTACTCACATGCTCGCCAGGATGCACAACACAGAACCAACCTGGGGTTAATTCAACATTATGTAATTGCTCGCCAATGCCATGCGCAATTGCGGTATGACCATTAATAAACACGGGCACATCAGCGCCAAGTGTGACTCCTAGCTGTGCTAATTCAGCCAATGACAGATTACAGTTCCATAATCTATTGAGTGCCAGTAAGGTGGTTGCCGCATCTGATGAGCCACCACCAACACCGCCGCCCATAGGCAAGCGTTTAACTAAATGAATGTTTACACCTTGCTGGCACTGACAATGTTGTTGCAATAAAAATGCGGCTTTATATATGAGGTTGTCGTGAGTAGGAATGCCTTGTGTGTCACCCGAGACGGTAATTTTACGGTCATCGGTGAGTGAAAACGTTAAATCGTCACCAAAATTTAAAAACGTGAACAGGGTTTCGAGTTCGTGATAGCCATCCTCACGACGACCATTAATATGTAAAAACAGATTTAGTTTTGCGGGTGCTATTAAGGTGAGTGGAGCGTGCGAAGTTTCTGTCATGATTAATTAAACTGCCAATCATTAAGTTGAATTTTAATACGAATTTGCGGGTTTTTAAGGCTCAGCTTTGTTGGAAGCCAATAGCCATCTTGTTTTATATAATGAGAATAGGTGATTTGCCATTGCTGGCCGTTTTCAGCGTGCCATATTAGACTTGTTAAGCGATTGAGTTCGTCAAATTGGGTGTGTTCGTTGTCAGCGGTCCCTTTGAGCCATGTCGCCGCGTTATCGAGCGGAATAGTGAAACCCGTCAGCCGGTAAAGTAATAATGAGGCATCGCGGTCCGTGTAAACATCACCGTCGTATTCAATTTCAGCGCCATATGCATTTTGTTTTAACGACAAAATACGGGTACCGATAAAACTGGTTAAGATCATGTCGCTGTGTAACTCGTCGTGTTGCCAATTGACGTTAGCTGATTGTCGTTGCTCTGAACTAATAAAGGCAATTTTTCCTTGTACTTGCCACTTGGCATGGTGATCAAGGCGGGTTTTCCAATCAGGGTAAACGTAGTCAATCGTTGATGTTTTTTGGGCGCAACCACTGATAAATAAAAAAAACATGAATAAAATCAAATATTGTTTAATCAAATGTCGTTCCTTACTTTCCATATTCCGCTGATTTTTGGTAAAATTAACGCCTTTACAGCTGGGCTTAGCAATATTTGGTACATATGACCATCGTAGCACTTGGTATAAATCACAAAACCGCATCCGTAGAATTACGCGAAAAAGTCGCGTTTTCGCCTGAGCAAATGTCTGAGGCGTTACAACAATTAAGTGGCCATGCGCATTTTAATGAAGCGGTTATTGTTTCGACCTGCAACCGAACCGAAATCTATTGTAGCCTTGCTGAGCGTAATTCCCAAACACTGTTGCACTGGTTAGCCAGTTTCCATGGTTTGGATGAACAAGAACTGAGCAGTAACACCTATTATCATGAGGGCGAGCAGGCTATTAATCATTTAATGCGTGTGTCGTGCGGCCTTGATTCCTTGGTATTGGGTGAGCCACAAATTTTGGGGCAAATAAAGCAAGCCTACCATAATGCAAAAACGCATGATGCCATTGGTGTGACATTTGACCGCTTGTTTCAAAAAACGTTCTCGGTAGCAAAACAAGTTCGCACAGAGACAGACATTGGTGCCAGTGCAGTATCCGTGGCTTATGCTGCTGTTAATTTAGCCAAGCATATTTATGGTAAGTTAGATAAAACCAATGTATTGCTGATTGGGGCAGGCGAGACCATTGAACTGGTGGCTAAACATTTATACCAAAATGATCCGCAAAAAATCACGGTGGCAAACCGCACCATCGAGCGTGCAAAAAGTTTAGCTGTCGAAGTTGACGCTGATGTTATCGCTTTGGCGCAACTACCTGAGCGTCTCCACGATGCCGATATTGTTATTAGTTCTACCGCGAGTACTTTGCCAATTATTGGTAAAGGGGTGGTTGAGCAGGCTTTAAAAAAACGTCGTCACAAGCCCATGCTGTTTATTGATATTGCTGTCCCTCGGGATATTGAGAGCCAAGTAGGCGAATTAGATGCGGCCTATTTGTATTCAGTAGATGACTTACAAGCGATAGTGAGCGAGAATATCGCCGCGCGCGAACAAGCGGCGCAGCAAGCGCAAATAATTATTGATGCGCGCACCAATGAATTTGTCATGTGGCTGCGCTCTCTCGATTCGGTCGATATTATTCGTTTGTATCGAAATGATGTACAAGATATTAAATCAGAACTTGTCGAAAAAGCACTTGGCCAGCTGCAAGCAGGCAAAGACGCAGAAAAAGTGATACTCGAGTTGGCAAACAAACTGACCAACCGCTTGATGCACGCACCTACCCGTGCTATTCAAGATGCGGCTAAAAATGGTGAAGCCGCTGAGTTAAGTCAATTAAAGAAAATGTTAGGTATTGATCAGGAATAGCCGTTAAATGAAAGAGTCTGTTTATAGAAAGTTAGAAACCTTAGTCGAGCGTTATGAGGAAGTGCAAGCGCTGCTAAGCGACCCCTCTGTGATCAGCGATCAAAATCGCTTTCGTGCCTTATCTAAAGAATATTCAGAATTAGAAGAAATTGTTAAAGCGTTTTTAGCGTACCAGCAAGCACAAGATGATGTCGCTGCAGCAGAAGAAATGCTAAAAGACTCTGATCCTGAGATGCGCGAAATGGCGCAAGAAGAATATAAAGAAGCAAAAGCACAAATTATTGCATTAGAAGATGAAATTCAGATCTTAATGCTACCAAAAGATCCGAAAGACAATAACAACGTCTTTTTAGAAGTGCGCGCAGGCACGGGGGGCGATGAAGCCGCTATTTTTGCGGGCGATTTATTCCGCATGTACAGCCGCTACGCAGAAACGAAAAAGTGGAAAGTCGAAATAGTGAGCACCAACGAAGGTGAGCACGGTGGCTATAAAGAAGTTATCGCACATATTTCGGGTGAAGGCGTGTACGGCCAGCTTAAGTTTGAATCAGGGGCGCACCGTGTTCAACGTGTACCAGAAACTGAGTCGCAAGGCCGTGTTCATACCTCGGCGTGTACCGTTGCGGTTATGGCAGAAGTGCCTGAGGCAGAGGCTATCGAAATTAACCCTGCAGATATTAAAGTCGATACATTCCGTGCGTCGGGTGCCGGTGGTCAGCACGTAAATAAAACTGACTCAGCAATTCGTATTACCCACCTTCCAACGGGTGTGGTCGTTGAATGTCAGGATGAGCGTTCACAACATAAAAACCGTGCGAAAGCGATGTCGGTACTTGGTGCACGTTTACAACAAGCTGAAGATGAAAAACGCCAAGCGGCTGAAGCATCAGAGCGTCGTAATTTAGTGGGCAGTGGTGACCGTTCAGAGCGTATTCGTACTTATAATTACCCGCAAGGTCGTATTACTGATCACCGTATTAATTTAACACTGTATCGTTTAAATGAAGTTGTTGCAGGTGATTTAGGCTGTGTTATCGAGCCCCTAATGCAAGAACACCAAGCTGATTTACTTGCTGCGATGGGCGATGAATAATCGTGCCACAAAGCATAGAACAAGCACTGATTGCTGCGACGGCGTTATTAACGCCTAGCAGCGACAGCGCGAAACTAGACGCGCAAGTCCTGCTACTTTCTATTCTCGATAAACCCCGTAGTTACTTATTTAGTTGGCCTGAAAAACACCTAACGGAACAGCAAGAAGCTGAGTTTAATCGTGCATGCCAGCGTCGCTTGCAAGGTGAACCTGTCGCGCATATCACCGGCATTAGAGAATTCTGGAGTTTGCCACTAAAGGTGAATGCCACCACTTTGATACCTCGTCCTGATACGGAAACGCTGGTTGAGTATGCACTGGGGCTTGAATTACCCCATGCTGCAAACGTGCTCGATTTAGGAACCGGGACGGGGGCAATTGCGCTTGCACTCGCCAGTGAAATGCCCAATTGGCAAGTATTAGGGGTTGATAGAGTACCCGAAGCCGTTGCGCTTGCTAACGAGAATCAACAACGACTTAATATTAACAACGCCACTTTTGCTTTAAGTAATTGGTTTAGCGCTGTAAACCATAAAAAGTTTGATCTGATTGTTAGTAACCCGCCGTACATTGAATACGATGATGAACATTTGAGCCAAGGTGACGTGCGTTTTGAGCCCTTGTCAGCCTTGGTGGCTGATGATGATGGCATGGCTGATATTAAGCAAATAATTACAATGGCACGTGACTATTTAGCAACAAATGGCTATCTTTTAATTGAACATGGCTACCAACAAAGTGTTAAAGTTCAAGAATTTTTTGCACAAATGTCGTATAGCCATATACTTACAGTTAAAGATCTTGGCGGTAATGACCGTGTAACGTTAGCACAATGGCCTAAATAAAATAACAGAGCACTGTGCGCATATAGCCTTTGAGGGTCCCAAACAATGGATGATTTTTTGTTTTCGGATGAAGCACTTGATGATGTATCAGAAGTGATTCAGGGTAGTTGGAAAGTCATCGTCGTTGATGACGAACCAGAAGTACATGCCGTAACAAAGCTTGCGCTCAGTGACTTTGAATTCCAAGACAAACGTCTTGAATTTATTAGTGCTTACTCAGGTGAAGAGGCAAAGCAATTAATAGAGCAGCACCCAGATGCAGCCATCGTATTACTCGATGTAGTAATGGAAACCGATGACGCTGGCCTGCGGGTTGCAAAATATATTCGTGAAACTGCAAAGAACAATCATATTCGTATTATTCTTCGTACAGGCCAACCCGGTCAGGCACCGGAAAGACAAGTAATCGTTAATTATGATATTAACGATTACAAATCTAAGACAGAGCTGACAGCACAAAAGCTCTTTACAGTGGTGATGTCGAGTTTGCGTTCGTATCGCGATATCTTATCTATAGAGCAATCACGCCAAGGCCTTGAAAAAATTATAAAAGCATCGCGTGATATTTTTTCTACTCATTCATTAGAGCACTTTATTGAAGGCGTGATGCAACAACTCACCTCATTGCTCGGTACAGTAGAGCAAGCCGTGTATGCTACGAGTCTGGTGGCAAGTAACCCGCTCGATAACCAGAAAAAGCTCGTTGTATTCTCAGGCAAAGGTGAGTTTGAACGCAGCGAAGGCAAAGCGATTGAAGAGGTGCTCAATGAAGAGCAGCTACAAGCTTGTCAGCAAGCGCTAAGAGAAAAAACCATCGTTTACCGTGAAAACTACCTATTTGCGTATTGCAGCAGTGAATACAATCATAATTCTATGCTGTTTATTTCGGGTATTCCAAAGCACTTATCCGATACACAGCGCCACCTCATCGAGATATTTTCACAAAACGTGCAACTTGCTTATGAAAACGTTCAGCTTCAGGCTGAAATAGAAGCAACTCAACAAGAACTGGTGTTTAGATTAAGTGAAGCGCTTGAACAACGCTCTACCGAAACAGGAAACCATGTAAAACGTGTGTCGCACATTTGCTACGAATTGGCTGTGGGCTATGGATTACCGAAGCGCGAAGCTGAATTAATTCGACATGCAGCTCCTCTTCATGATGTTGGAAAGGTAGGGATACCCGACGCTATTCTCAATAAACCAGGGCCACTCAGCGATGAAGAGTGGGCAATCATGAAACAGCATGCAGAAAAGGGGCACCGAATATTAAAAGACTCGTCACGTGATATTGTTAACACAGGGGCTGTTATAGCGTTATCTCACCATGAGCGCTGGGATGGCACAGGCTATCCTGCAGGCTTAAAAGGGGACGATATCCCGATTGCTGGGCGCATTGTTGCACTGGCCGACGTGTTTGATGCACTACGACACAAGCGTTGTTACAAAGAGCCTTGGTCTCTTGAAGATGTTGTAAAAGAGATAAACGCTCAGCAAGGAAAACAGTTTGATCCAAAGTTAATAGATGTGTTTAATCAACGCATTAAAGAAATAGAAGACGTACTTGTACGTTACCCAGATTAATGACAATTAGAATTGAGGCATATGGATTATTTAGCAGTTAAACACACTCACATGTTACTCGCTGTGTTGAGTATCATTTTATTTTACGTTCGCTCTTTTTCGCGGTTAAAAACAGCCACATTAGCAAAGAATAAAATCGTTTTTATTGGCAGTCATAGTATCGACACGTTGTTGTTGGTTTCTGCTATTGCATTGATTGTAATGGCTGGGTTTAACCCGCTAGAGCAGTCGTGGTTGCTTGAAAAAATTATTTTAGTGATTGCCTATATCGCTTTAGGAATTGTTGCAGCCAGACAAAGCTCACAATCGGCACGTGTCATTTTACTTGTTGTGACAACCTTCATTTTACTTGCGATTGGTTATCTCGCCTCTGCAAAGAACGCTTTTATCCTGTAAACATTGAAACGCGGTATATCGACTGTTAACCGTTATACCGCTGCTCACTTTCTCTTTTCAAGATTGGCAACTGACGCTAAAAGTAGGTAAACTAGCCTCTCGTTTTCGAAAGAGATGTTGCAGTATAAATGACCACCCCTTGGTTTGAAGATCACAATGAATCCTATCAAGATGAGGCCTTTGACGCATTTTCTTCAAACGTGCTTTATCGTTGTATCGATGCTGAATTAACGTGGGACACACAGGTAGATTTAACTGCTTGTTATGACACATTAAATGAGTTTGAAGATACCGTATCAGCACTTTGTACTGAATTTAAAGAGCCACACGAGCGTCTAGATAAACTTCTTGATACCTTTTATCAGCAATGGTTGTTCAGTGCCTCAAGCCTAAAAGTGCCTGAGTACACGTTAAACAGCTTTAGCTACACCATTACGATGCGTAGTGGTACACAAACCACACTGGCGATATTACTTTGTCACTTATTACAGCACGCTGAATTTGATGCCACAGTGACTTTAAGTCAAGGTGAAGTTCATATTCATGTCGCAATAAGCGAAGAAGAGGGCTATTTAATTGAGCCAAGTACGGGCCAGCAAAGTTGGTATATTACCCCCGAAAATGCCTGTGAAGAGAATGGTGATGAACAAGAACCACTTGAGCTAATTTTTGAAGAAGAGCTTTATAAGCTGTATTTAGCACAGCAAAAGTGGTCGTTTATCAGCGAGAGCAAGTTTGGTCATGCCCTTCATTGCGTTGACATGTTAATGGAACTACTCGGTGATGACCCCTATGAACGCCGTGACCGAGGGTACCTGCTTAATCAATTAGATTGCCCTAAAATGGCCCGTGACGATTTGCAGTATTTTATTAATGAATGCCCAGATGATCCGGCCATAGAGATTATTCAGCATCAAATTGCTGAAATCGAAGATAACAATAATACACACCACTAAATTAAAGGAACATTTATGACTGACGCCCACAGTGCGCTTATTACCAATGACGCAGTCGTACTTGGTTTGCTTGCCGTTATTTTGGGGTTTATCTTTAAAACCTCACACAGTAATAATGCGGCATGCCGAAAATTTTATAAATATGTACCCGCACTCCTGCTGTGCTACTTTTTACCCTCGTTATTAAATACTTTTGGGATTGTTGATGGTCACTCGTCGAATGTTTATTTTGTAGCATCTCGCTACTTATTACCGGCTTGTTTAATTCTGTTAACCATCAGCATTGATTTAAAAGCCATTTTAAACCTTGGTCCGAAAGCGTTAATCATGTTCTTAACCGGTACCATGGGGATTGTGATTGGGGGTCCGTTAGCGATTTTAGTGATGAGCGCGGTCTATCCTGAAGCCGTTGGTGGTCATGGCCCCGATGCGGTTTGGCGCGGTATGACAACTATCGCAGGTAGCTGGATAGGCGGGGGCGCTAATCAGGCCTCAATGAAAGAAATGTTTGAAGTTGGTGGGGATATTTTCTCGGCAATGGTAACGGTTGATGTCATTGTGGCTAACTTATGGATGGCTGTACTGTTACTGATGGCTGCTAATCACAAAGCCATTGATGCCAAAACCGGGGCAGACACCCGTGCAATTGAAGAGCTTAAAGAGCGTGTTGAAGCCTATCATGCTGAACATGCACGTATGCCAACACTTAATGATTACATGACCATTATTGCGATTGCCTTTGGTATAACGGGCTTGGCGCATTTTTGTGCGGACTTTTTAGGGCCGTATTTTGGCGCTAACTTCCCATGGGCACAAGAATATAGTTTAAACAGTAAGTTCTTTTGGTTAATCGTAATTTCGACCACAATCGGGATTAGTTTATCGTTTACTAAAGTACGTCATATCGAAGCATTTGGTGCATCAAAAGTGGCTTCAAGCTTCTTATATATTTTGGTGGCATCAATTGGTCTTCACATGAATATTACGGCTATTTTTGATTCGCCAATGTACTTTGTTTTGGGTGTGATCTGGATGTTGACACACGCAAGCTTAATGCTGATTGTAGCGAAATTAATTAAAGCGCCTTTATTTTATATGGCCGTTGGGTCTCAAGCGAATGTAGGCGGGGCAGCATCAGCGCCCGTAGTTGCCTCAGCGTTTCATCCATCACTTGCCCCTGTTGGTGTTTTACTGGCAGTTTTGGGCTATGGTGTCGGAACCTATATGGCATATATTTGTGGATTAATGCTGCAAGCTGTTGCACCTTAAGGAATAAAAAATGAACAACCAGTTAATTAAAATCAACGAGATTGAATTAGCGAACGACAAACCCTTTGTGTTGTTTGGTGGTATGAACGTGCTTGAGTCTCGCGACCTAGCAATGCGCATTGCTGAGCACTACGTCGAAGTAACCTCGAAGCTAAATATCCCGTATGTTTTTAAAGCGTCATTTGATAAAGCAAATCGCTCATCAATTAACTCTTATCGTGGCCCGGGGATGGAAGAAGGGTTAAGAATCTTCGAAGAAATTAAAACAACGTTTAACGTGCCACTCATCACCGACGTGCATGAGCCACACCAAGCTGCGCCAGTGGCAGAGGTAGTTGATGTTATTCAATTACCTGCTTTCTTAGCACGCCAAACTGATTTAGTTGTCGCGATGGCGAAAACAGGCGCAATTATTAACGTGAAAAAACCACAGTTTTTAGCACCGCACGAAATGCGTCATATCATTAAGAAATTTAATGAAGCAGGCAACAATAATGTGGCGCTGTGTGAGCGTGGTACAAGTTTTGGTTACAATAACCTTGTTGTTGATATGCTCGGTATGGATGACATGAAGCCAATGGCTCCGGTTATTTTTGATGCAACGCATGCGTTACAACGCCCGGGTGGCCGTGCTGATTCGGCTGATGGTCGTCGTGCGCAAGCGGCAGAGCTTGCTCGCAGTGGTATGGCATTAGGTATTGCGGGTCTGTTTATTGAGGCGCATCCTAACCCTAACGAAGCAAAATGTGATGGCCCTTGCGCCCTTGCACTAAGTAAGCTTGAAGGGTATTTAACACAAATGAAAGCGGTTGATGATTTAATTAAAAGCTTTGCACCGTTAGACACCAGCGCAAGCGATTTATAGAATACTCAGTATTAATGAGTATTTAATGACGAAAAAGGCGACCAAGGTCGCCTTTTTTTATTTGTATCGCTATAATCGACGCATAAGAAAAACTAATTCTAAGCTTGGTGTTTATGTCTCGTCGTGTCCCTCCCCTAAATGCACTAAAAGCGTTCGAAGCTGCAGCGCGTCACTTGAGTTTTACCAAAGCAGCTGAAGAGCTGTATGTGACACAAGCCGCGGTCAGCCACCAAATTAAAACGCTGGAAGAGCATTTAGGCCTTAAATTATTTCTTCGTAAAAATCGTTCGCTATTATTAACGGAAGAAGGGCAAGGGTACTTTCTCGATATTAAAGAGATATTTACTCAGCTGATTGATGCCACTGAAAAGTTATTAGCACGCGGGGCAAAAGGGTCTTTAACGGTTAGTTTAACGCCCAGTTTTGCTATTCAATGGTTGGTGCCAAGGCTTAGTTTATTTAATGAGTTACACCCTGAAATCGATGTGCGAATAAAAGCACAAGACCAAGACGAAAATTCATTGTCTGATGATGTAGACATTGCCATTTACTATGGTCGTGGTCATTGGAGTGGCGTACAAACTTACAAGTTACACACAGAATACCTTGTGCCGTTATGCAGTCCCATGCTGCTAACAGGGCCTAAGCCTTTAAATCAGCCGAGTGATTTGGCTAACCATACTCTGTTGCATGACACAACGCGTAAAAATTGGAAAACGTGGATGAAAACAGCCGGAGTGCGTAATGTCCAAGTAAACCAAGGTCCTATTTTTAGTCACTCATCAATGGTGCTCCAAGCGGCAGTGCATGGTCAAGGCGTGGCAATTGGGAATAGTGTCTTAGCAAAACCCGATATTGATGCCGGGCGCTTAGTGATACCGTTTAATCACTCATTAGAAAGTAAAAATGCCTATTATTTAGTGATACGCGAATCGCAAACAGAACTGGGGAAAATAGTTTCTTTCAAAGACTGGATGCTGAGCTTAGTTGAACAAGAACAAGAGTATTAACATGTTACAGTGGTTTAAAAGTGCAACGGGTGATGCCCGTGCACAGTTTATATTTGCTCATGGCGCAGGGGCGGGAAGTGACTCAGCGTTCATGCAAAATATGGCAACGTTAATTAGCCAGCATCAGATTGATGTGGCGTTATTTGACTTTCAGTATATGCAAATCGCAAAACAGACCAATAAACGCAGGCCCCCAGATCGTGCCCCTAAACTGCTGGCTTATTTTGCTGAAGTGTTAGCGCATCGTCAGCCAGATTTACCTGTATTTATTGGCGGAAAGTCGATGGGCGGTAGAATGGCTTCTATGCTTTGCACACAAGAGGACGCTGTAGAGGTTGCTGGTGTTGTTGCGTTTGGCTACCCGTTTCACCCTCCCGGAAAACCCGATAAGCTTCGTATCGATCACTTCATCGATATGCCATGCCCCTTTTTAGTACTTCAAGGTGAACGCGATACTTTTGGTAATCAGCAAGAATTAGCCGAGCTTGAAATGAATAATCCGCCAGAAATTAGCTGGCTAAAAGACGGTGATCATTCATTAAAACCGCGTAAGAAAAGTGGTTTAACTGAAGACGATAACTTACAACACGCTGCGAACCTTGCGGCCCAATTTATACTTAAGTTGATTGATGGAGATTCACAATGATCAAATTTTATTTAATCGCGGGGAGTCTGTTTTGCATGCTGTCGGTTGTGCTAGGCGCGTTTGCTGCGCATGGTTTAAAAAGCCGCGTATCCGACTATGCATTAGGTATTTTTAAAACAGCTGCAGAATATCAAATGATGCATGGTTTGGGCTTAATCGCCATCGCGATTTTAATTAAGTGGGGAATGAACTTAAGTTGGGCTGGTGGCTTTTTTATCGCCGGTATTTTGTTATTTAGTGGCAGCCTATATTTACTCGCATTAACAGGTGCGAAATGGCTTGGCCCAATCACACCCCTAGGCGGTGTGTGCTTTATTATTGGTTGGACTATTTTATTAGTTCAAGCCGCACGGTATAAATTTTAAGGGTTATCTATGTCGAGTGTTGTTATTTATTGTCGCAGTGGGTTTGAAAGCGACGCTGCCGCTGAAATCACTTTTCAGGCTGCGGAACAAGGGATTGCGGGCTATGTAAAAACGAAGCCGAACACTGGAATTGTCGTCTATGAATGTTTTGATCCGAGCCATGGCGATGAAATTATAAAAAAAATAGATTTCAAAAACATGGTCTTTGCCCGCCAATGGTTTACCGGTACTTTAGTCGATAATATGCCGCTTGAAGACAGGGTCAGTGCGATTGTGAATGCAACCGTTGATTTTCCATCCGGTGGTGACTTACGAGTTGAAACCCCAGATACCAATGAAGGTAAAGAGTTGTCTAAATTTTGTAAAAAGATTTCGACACCGCTAAAAAAAGCCCTCGAAAAACGCGCGACGGTTACGCGTGAACTTGCTGATAAAAAGCCTGTGCTGCATGTACTCTTTTTAAGTAATGACACTGCGTATGTAGGGTATTCGTATACTTTTAATAACTCGCCATTTTTTATGGGTATCCCACGCCTGCGTATGCCAAATGACGCACCAAGCCGTTCAACTCTTAAACTTGATGAAGCGTTTAATGTGTTTATTCCGCCTCATGAAGCCGAAGACCGTTTGCAGCCAGGAATGCGAGGCGTTGATTTAGGGGCGTGTCCGGGTGGTTGGACATACCAATTGGTTCGTCGTGGTATGTTTGTTAGTGCCATAGATAACGGCCCAATGAACGATGATTTAATGGAAACTGGACAAGTAAAACATTTCCGTGTTGATGGCTTTAAATACCGTCCTGAAAAGCGAAATATTCATTGGTTAGTATGTGATATGGTGGAAAAGCCAGCAAAAGTTACTAATCTTATGATTGATTGGGCCGTGAATGCGTACGCAAAAGAGCTTATTTTTAATCTTAAACTGCCAATGAAAAAACGCTTCGACAGTGTTTATGAATGTTTAAAGATGATTAAGGAAGAGCTTGAAAAATACGGCGTTAGTTATGAGCTTCAGGCAAAACATTTATACCATGACCGTGAAGAGGTTACGGTTCATTTAAATGTCACAAAGGTGCCGCAAAGCCTATACAGTTAAATAGAGGATAGCAAAATGGGGAATAGAATAGTAACGGTTTGGTTGTGTATTTTATTCCTTATTTTCTTAACCGCGTGTGGGGGCGGAGGCGGCAGCGATGAGCCTGCATCTGCCAGCAACCAAGCGCCACAAGTCACGGTGTCGGGCAATAGCCAAGTTAATGAACTTTCAACACTGACAGTTTCGGCATCAGCAAGTGATTCAGATGGCACTATTAGCCGCTTTACATGGCAGCAAACAAGCGGCCCTACAGTCAGTATAACCAGCAGTAATGAGCAACTCACTGTTGCTATTCCCGCCGTAAACGAAAATACCCCCATCAGTTTTTCAGTCACCGTGACTGATAATCAAGGTGCGACAGCCAGTGCCTCGTATACAGCGACCATTGTTAATGTTAATCAAGCACCGAGTATCGTTGTACAGGGCCCACAAACCTCCCCCTCTAGCAATATAATAACACTCAGTGCAAATGCCACCGATGTTGACGGTGAAGTCCTGAGTTATAACTGGCGTCAAACAGCTGGGCCAAGTGTGGCATTTAGTAATGGCAGTAGTGAAATCAGTTTTACGACCCCTTCAGTGAGCAGTAATACAGAATTGGCATTTACTGTGCGCGTGACAGATAACTTTGGTGAGCAAACAAGCACAGATTTTAGTGTTGTGGTCAGTGCCAATATTGCTCCTACAGTATCAATTTCTGGGCAGCAAACAATCCGAGAAGGGGTGGAGGGCACATTAAGTGCGGTTGCCGTTGATAGCGATGGCAGCATTACAAATTACAGTTGGAGCCAAGTATCAGGCCCTACAACTTCATTTACTGCCAGTGGTAGCGAATTGATGTTTACAGCCCCTGAAGTCGATGCAGATAGCGGCGTGCGTTTTCAAGTCATTGTTACAGATAACGACGGGGCTACACGCTTGGCCGAATATGATGTCGTGATTGAAAATTTTGTAAATGTAGCCCCTGTGATTACGGCTGACCCTATTGCCAATATTACTGAGCTCACTGAGGCGTCAATCAGTGTTATTGTGACCGACACTGATGGCACAGTCAGTGAAATTGCGTGGCAGCAACAAAGTGGACCCACACTAAACTTTGTTCAAAATGGCCAAGCAATTAGTTTTACAGCCCCCGAAGTGTCTGTAAATAGTGAGGTCGTATTGTTAGTCACGGCAACCGATGACATGGGGGCGATATCATCGTTAACGCTGACGTTTACGATTGTACATGTCAACAAAGCGCCCACTATTGACGCTATTGCCTTTACTACGGAGTTTAATCAACCGAGGGATTTCACGGTTAACGTAAGTGACGCTGACGATGATGAGTTATCGGTTACTTTTGCCAGTGACATTGGGGGAGCAACCATCACTACGCTCAATGCGACACGTTTTAATTACCAATATCAGCCAGCAGAAAATAGTATTGCTCAAGCCCCCTTCAAAGTGACCGTATCAGATGGTGTTGACAGTAACGAGGCGACAGTCAGCGTTACAATCACAGACACAACAGCAGCCACTGTCGTGAATGTGAGCCCACAGGATAACAGTCAGGCGGTGAGTGCAAACGCGCGTATCTCATTTTCGTTATCTGACGTAATGAAGACCACAAGCTTATCGTTTAATGAAAACGAAGGGGTGTGTACTGGCTCAGTGCAATTATCAGCAGATAACTTTAACAGTTGTTTAGCGCTTAGCTCACTGGTCTTATCAGGCCCAGAAGCGAATACCAGTGAATACTTTAACGGTGCTGAATTTACGGCTGCTTTGAGTGAGTCAACACAATATCAATTAAGGCTGACCAGTGACTTAGTTAATTTTGCCGATACGCCCGTGTCTGCGCAGATTATTACAACATTTACGACGGGCAGCGAAGATTTAAAAATCACCGAGGTGGTGGCGATTCGATTTACGAACGACACCCCATGGTTTGAACTTTACAATGGCACTAACAGTGATGTGAATTTGGTTGATTACAGCGTCAGGGTTAAGAGTCGTGATAGCGCGGATAATAGCGTTGCGGCTTCTACGATTTTTACTCTACCTAATCAAATTCTTGCTGCCGGTGAGTATGTGATTATTCACAGCCGCTTTGGGGATTCATTATTTTATGATGCTGCTGATCAGAATAAATACATTGCCTTTATTGGAGACATTGGTTCCACCGTTCGCCCTTATTGGTTTTTGAATGGGTTTATTGAATTACTGACGAGCGATCAAGCTCAAACTATTGACTTTGTTCGCTTTGGAAATGATACAACGGAACCGACATCGGTGGGTCAATGGCAAACGGGAGCGGCACCCACAATCTTGAACTTTACGGGCTCAAGTATCAAGCGTGACCAGAGCAGCACAGATACGAATAGTGCCACCGACTGGACATACAGCACCTTTACCACTCCTGGGGGGGTCAATGATATCACGTGTTCGTTAGATGAAGACGAAGACGGTATTCCTGATTGCTCAGAGCAACCAGGCTCAACATTTGCTGGATTACCACTTTATGATTGGGGAGCCAGAGCAAATCAAAAAGATATCTTTATTGAAGTAGATTACATGGACAGCAGTGATGCAGGCATTACACCTCACAGGACGGCGCTTGAAAAAGTGGCATCGTCATTCGCTGCAGAAAACATCGTGGTGCATTTTGATGTGGGTGATTTATTTCACCAAGCTGAGGGGGTATCACCTGCTGATCATGATTTAGGTGGCGGTGACCGTGTTATCTTTAGGCAATATACACCGTATAGCTTTAACCAAGGCGTTGAGAGTTTATTTCATTATAAAATGGCTAATTTCGATATGCGCCGTAAACCGATTTTTCATTACATGTTAATGGCGAATAGCCGCAATGTTGATGGCAGCGCAGGGTCATCTGGCGTTGCCGAAATTAACGGTAACGATTTAATGATAAGCCTTGGTAACTGGGGCTTGTCGTTGGACAATCAAATCTCAACCAATTTAGCCTATAACTACCAGGCTGCGACAATCATGCATGAACTGGGTCATAATTTAGGGCTTGATCATGGCGGTAATAATGCCGTGAACTATAAGCCGAACCATCTAAGTATTATGAATTATCTTTATCAATTACGCGGTTTAGCGACAATAGGAAATAATGAAGGTGACCGTTATTATTCAAGTCGTTATAGAAACAACCCAAATTGTGGTGTGCAAACAGCCGACCTTATTAATGGCCCACAAGGGTCGCCCGATAACTTTGTGATGTCGTTTTCTCATGGTTTGGGAAATGCACTCGACGAAGCAAATATTAATGAAGCAAATGGCTTGGGCTACCCAGGTTCCACTGCGATAGACTATAACTGTAATTTAGATCTTACTGAAACCTTAAGCCAAGACACCAATGGCGATAGTAACCTTTCAACGTTGAGTGATGTCGATGAGTGGAGCCTTATTGAGCTGCGCTTTTATACCTTTTTCTCGGGTAACCGTTTAGGAATTAATACTGTTCAAAATGATCAATCTGATGTGTCTCAAGTGCCTGTTCAACACATCATTGAAGAGCAAGCTCCTCCACGTTATTTATTAGAAGAGATCCAAGCAGTAAGAACATCACAAGGTGAAAACCCATGAAGTCCTTCGTGTATATAAGTGTGATGTTCGCGCTCTGTGGCTGTAAGCCTGCTGCAGATTCTGCATGGCAAATGTCATCAAGACTTAGCTTTGATGGTTACCCGATTAATTGGCAAGCAGAATCAATAAAAGGGTGTGAACAATGTGAGTTTAAAAAAGAGCGTCTGTTGGAGCCCGATGGTGTCAGTGATGTTATTACTGTTTTTCAGCAAGGGCATTGGCGTGCAGAGCACCGACAATCTCATCAAGCTCGTATTGTCTTTGAAAACGGCGCGCATTTTTTACTTGTTAAAACACGGGAAGATGGCTTATTAGAATTAGAAAACAAGCACGCTGAACTTAAAATAATCACCAAGCTTGCACAACCGTTCACAGTCAATATCGGCGAAAATACGTATGATGCGGTTATTAGTAAATTTGAAGAACCGCGTTCTGATTTAGGTCTTTCAGACCCTTTACCGGTGAAACTCGATTACACGGTACTAAAAAGCCAATAGTGTCACTATTGGCTTAATGGCTTTTAAGATTTAACGGCGGTATTTACTGCGGTAATTATCAACCCATAAACGGGTGCCTCCGCAGACTGCAACAGGCATCACAATTAAATTAACAAAGGGGATTGCTGTAAGCACCATAACGGCAAGGCCAAAACCATAAGAGAGAGTTTGTTTTTCTTTTAAATCATCTTTCATATCATTAAAGCTGACTTTGTGATTGTCAAATGCGTAATCCTCATATTGAACGGCATACATCCAACACGTAAACAACACCCATAAGAGCTGACCAATAACAGGTAAAATCCATAGCAAGATAAAAAAGCCAATTGCTCTTGGTAAGTAATAGCAGAGTTTTGTCCATTCACGCCCAAGCATTCGTGGCACATCTTTCATGGTATCAAGTAGCCCATCATCATTGACTTTTTGACCCGTCAAAAATAGCTCGACTTTTTCACTCAGCAAGCCATTAAAGGGGGCGGCAATAAAATTGGTGATGACGGTGAACAACATACTGTAGCTAAATAAAATCACTAATACGGCAATAGGCCACATTAACCATTCAAGCCAACTAAGCCACTCTGGTAACAGCGAGTTTAAATAGGCAAAGCCATCGGTAAGCCAGCCGTATAAAAAGAACAGTGAGCTGCCAAAAAGTACGATGTTGATTAATAAAGGAATAAGTACAAAACGTTTTAACCCTTTTTGGCTAATTAATTTAAAGCCAGAAAAGAAGTATTCCATACCTTGAGTAAACTGCACGCGATAACCTCTCATTATTACTTCGTGTTTGCAGTATATGATTTTCACTGTATTTGAACAGCCTTTTTCCGTAACAAAGTGTTTTTTCAGTTACATAGCAAGGAACTACGCGGTAGTATGGTAGTCATACGTACCGATAAGAACGAATAATGAAAACAGCACTAGAGGATCAGACGATGATCCGATATTATTGTTAACAGAATTAACAAAAATGACATATTCAAGATGGGAGTTTTATGCAGTTAGTCGATTTAAATCCACATGATCCTGAAGTAGTACACGTGTTTTCTGATATAGACCGACTTATAAACTCTTTATATCCAGTTGCAACAGCACAATCATTAAGCGTCGAAGAATTAGCAGAACCTAACGTGTATGCAATTGGCTTAAAAAACGAGGATGGTATTGTTGCCTGCGGTGCTATTGTGATGCAAGAAGGGAATCCGCCTTATGGCGAAATTCGCCGTTTGTATGTAAAACCAAGCTATCGAGGTAAAGGGTTATCACGTCGTATTATGCAAATTTTACTGCATCATGCGGGAGAGCAACAAATTCCCCTTATTCGCTTGGAAACAGGCCCTAAGCAAACAGAATCAATTAGTTTGTATGAGAACTTGGGGTTTCATCGTTGTGGGCCGTTTGGTAATTACACTGAAAACCCACAAAGTTTATTTATGGAATTAGGGCTTAATCAATAACGAGTTAACCTAATCACATTATTTATGGGGTTATTGTTATAGTTAAATTATGTGCGCGTCTGTTTGGCTTTTTGTCGCTTATTGTACTCAGTGCATGTGGCGATAATAAACAGTCAGACACGGTGCGTGTATCCCCCGAGCAACGTAATAAACATAGCCCTTCTGACCTTGTTGTTGGCAGTAATACCTTTTATTTCAATTCATGCCATTCGGTAACCGGTGTTTTTAATGACAAGGGTGAAATTACCTCGCGAATTATATTGAAAATACCGCCTCGCTTTTTGAGTACTTGCTCCAGTTCAACTGAAAACCCGCGCCAGTTAGAGTTTGATGGCACCTACCTGATTGTTAAACTCTGTCGTGTTGCCTTTGGTGCCGGAGGATGTGGGGTTGAAAAATACAGAAGTAAAGACTTTGAACATTGGCAAGAGTATATCGGTATCACGTGGCGTAATGGTGAGCAATATGAAGCGTGGCGACAGTTAGGGTCTTCCTCTGCAAAGGCTGACGAAATTATTCACGTTAAGCACTGAGAACGCCACGTACTAAACACGTTATTAAATACGCTGATTCTTCAGCCAATGTAATCTACAACTTAATCAGTTTCTCACATCAAAAATCACTCGTTACGAGTAAAAATACTTGTTGGACTTAAGTCACTATTTTTCTTTTAATGCGCGGCAATACCCTTGCCGATTTTGGCACCATTAAATAAAAGAGAAAGATAGATGAAAGAGACAACATCACTAGAACAAGCTCGCACGAGCTACAATGTTCGTCATTGGAGCCAAGGATTCTTTGGTATAAATGATCAAGGTGATGTGTATGTTGCGCCAAAGGCCCATGCCCCAGAGCAAACCATTGCACTTATCGATATAGCACAGCAACTACAAGACAAAGGTTTAAGTTTGCCGGCGCTTGTGCGTTTTCCTCAAATTTTACATCACCGTGTACACAGCCTGTGTCAGGCATTCAATACGGCGATTGAAAACTATGGTTATCCGAGAGATTACCTGCTTGTTTACCCAATTAAAGTGAATCAACAACGCGAAGTGGTTGAGGAAATTGTGGCAAGCCAAGCCGATGTTGAGAAAAAACAATTAGGTTTAGAAGCGGGCAGTAAACCCGAACTACTGACCGTTTTAGCGATGGCAGAAAAAACCAGTGCAGTGATTGTATGTAATGGCTACAAAGATCAAGAGTATATTCGTCTGGCACTTATCGGCGAAAAGCTGGGTCATAAGGTTTACATCGTACTGGAAAAGCTATCTGAATTAGACATGGTGCTCAGCCAAGCAAAAGAGCTAAACGTGAAGCCTCGTATTGGTATTCGTGTTCGTTTAGCGTCACAAGGTAAAGGCAAGTGGCAAGCGAGTGGCGGCGAAAAATCAAAGTTTGGTTTATCGGCATCGCAAGTACTGAGCGTGGTAAATCGCTTAAAAGCGTCTGAACAATTAGATTTAATTCAGCTTGTGCATTTTCACTTAGGGTCGCAAATGGCCAATATTCGTGACGTACGTTTAGGCGTGAGCGAAGCGGCACGCTTTTACTGTGAGTTGCGCAAGTTAGGTGCGCAAATAGAGTGCTTAGATGTGGGTGGTGGCTTAGCAGTTGATTACGATGGCACACGCAGTCAATCACATAACTCGATGAACTACAGTCTTAGCGAATATGCGAATAACATTGTTTACACCATTGGTGATACCTGTAAGCAGTATGAGCAACCAATGCCGCGTATTATTTCTGAATCTGGCCGTGCGCTGACTGCGCATCATGCGGTATTGATTTCGAATGTGATTGGTACTGAAAGCTACGAGCCTGAAGATATTCTTGCGCCTGCGGCCGATGCACCTCTTTTATTAAACAATATGTGGACATCGTGGCAACAGCTAAGTGGTGATAACGACGACCGTGCGTTGATTGAAATCTACCATGATAGTCAAAGTGATTTAGCCGAAGCGCATAATCAGTTTGCACTGGGTTTACTTGATTTAACAGAGCGTGCATGGGCGGAACAAGTTAACCTTCGTGTCTGTTATGAACTTAACAAACACATGGATAATAAAAACCGCTTTCATCGTCCAATTATCGATGAATTGAACGCGCGTTTAGCAGACAAGTTTTTTGTGAACTTTTCATTGTTTCAATCTCTACCCGATGCATGGGGTATTGACCAAGTGTTCCCTGTTTTGCCATTGAGTGGTTTAACAGAAGCACCACAAAAACGTGCTGTACTACTTGATATTACGTGCGATTCAGATGGTGCCATGGAGCACTATGTGGATGGCCAAGGCATTGAAAGTACGCTACCTGTGCCTGCATATAGCGAAGAAAAACCATATTTAATGGGCTTTTTCTTAGTGGGTGCTTATCAAGAAATTTTAGGCGATATGCACAATTTATTTGGTGACACACACAGCGCAATTGTGAAAATGGATGAGCAAGGTCAGGCAGAGATCACTGAAATTAACGAAGGTGATTCGGTGGCTGACATGATGCGTTATGTGCATTTAGATGTAGAGAGCTTCCAGCAGTCTTATGCTCAGCTGGTGGCTACAAAACTGCCAGAAACTGAACAGCAAAGCGTGTTAGACGAGCTGCAAGCTGGCTTAAGCGGTTACACTTATTTAGAAGAGTTATAAGCAATGTCGACATTGTTTGACCATACAGATCATTCGTTATATTCAAACGGCATGACGTTTTTACGCCAGCCAATGGTGCAAAACATCACTGCAATTGATGCGGATGTCGTGGTATTAGGTTTACCTTTTGACTTAGCAACATCGGGGCGTCCAGGTGCACGACTAGGTCCAGACGCTATACGCCGCGCCTCTGTACACCTTGCATGGGAAGAAACCAAATACCCTTGGACATTCCCATTGTTTGAGCGCTTAAAGTTAGCGGATGCAGGGGATTTTACCTACCCCGTAGGCGACCCTGAGTATTTCACTGCGCAGCTTGAATTAGCGGCTGAGCAAATTTTACGTCAAGGTAAAACGTTACTAGGTTTAGGTGGCGACCATTTTGTGACGTTGCCATTGTTGCGCGCACATGCCAAACAGCATGGTAAAATGGCTTTGGTGCATTTTGATGCGCACACAGACACTTACAGTAATGGTTCACGCTATGACCACGGTACTATGTTTTATCATGCGCCGATGGAAGGGCTGATTGACGTTGACCACAGTATTCAAATTGGTATTCGCACTGATTTTGATCAGAGCAAACATGAATTTGCGGTCATTGATGCCATGGCAGCAAATGACCTGTCGGCAGATGTGATTGCAGAGCAAATTAAAGCGCGAGTAGGGGACTTACCTGTTTACCTGACTTTTGATATTGATTGCCTTGACCCCGCATTTGCACCAGGAACTGGTACACCAGTATGTGGCGGTTTAACCAGTGATAAAGTGTTAAAAATATTAAGAGCGCTTAAAGGCATTAATATGGTGGGTATGGATGTGGTTGAGGTTTCACCCTCGTATGATCAAAGTGAGCTTACAGCCATTGCTGCAGCCACGATTGCTAATGAATTACTGCATTTGTGGGCCTTAAAACACAAATACTAAATGTGAGATGCAAAGAGCGCCCTTAGGCGCTCTTTTTTATTGGCAGTAAGTTTAAACTTAGGCGCTGCGAACATCGACCCTTAATTTTAACTTTTGGCCTGGTTGAATGTATTTTTGCCCAGCCAACGAGTTCCACTTTATAATATCATCCACAGAGACATTAAACTTAGCAGCGATACGTGCTAATGAATCGCCACGGCGAACTTTATAGGTAATGGTGCGCTCGGTCGTTTGAGTCGCTGCAAGCTGTGTTTTTTCATCTTTATACACCGTTAGTGTTTGACCAACACGTAACACGGCATTTTTCTTAAGATTATTCCACTTAGCAAGTTCAGCAATTGTGACATCGTATTCGCGGCTTATGTCCCACAACGTGTCACCACTGGCTACTTTATGGCTCAGTTTTTTTCGCGTTGCTTTATTTGCAGCCATGCGAACAGAGTCTGGCAGGTGTTGGCTGTTAATTTCGCCATCACTTAAAGGCACTAATAATTGTTGCCCAACACGTATTGTGTTTGATGACAATTTATTGAGTGTTTTAATCGCTCCCGCACTGGTTGAAAACTTTTTCGCAATAACCGATAAGCTATCGCCGCGCGCCACAACATACTGTTGCCAGCGTAAACGATCTTTTTGCTCTGTTTTTGCCAATTTCTCAGAGAAGGTGTCTATTTTATCTGATGGTAATAATAAGAAATGCGGCCCATTCGGATCGGTTGCCCAGCGGTTAAAACCGGGGTTCAAACGGTATAACTCCGTTAAGCTAATACCTGCCATATCTGCAGCGAGGGCTAAATCAATTTGACTTCCTACGTTAACGACATCGATAACTTGTGCATTAATAATCGGTTGCCACTTAATGCCAAATTCATCGCTACGTTTAACAAGATCAGAAAGTGCGAGCAGCTTTGGTACGTAAGAGGTGGTTTCTTTGGGTAAATCTAACGACCAGAAATCGGTCGGTAAATGCTTCTTACGGTTCTTTTTAATCGCTCTTAGTAAACGACCTTCACCTGAATTATAGGCTGCAATTGCATTTAACCAGTCACCTTCTAAGGTCTTGTGCAAATAGGATAAGTAATCTAAAGCAGCCCGCGTTGATTGCACGATGTCGCGACGACCGTCATACCACCAGTTTTGTTTTAAATCGAAACGCTCGCCTGTTTGTGGCATAAATTGCCATATGCCTGATGCACTGCGATGTGAATAACCAAAGGGATCAAATGCACTCTCAACAATTGGCAGCAGTGCAATTTCGATAGGCATTTCACGTTTTTCGACTTCTTCAACAATAAAGTAAAGATAAGGCTCGGCACGTTTGGCGATACGATCTAGGTATGCTTGATGGCGTGCATAGTAGTTACGCTCGGCGACAACAGGGCGATTTTGCGGTACATCAATAGATAGCTGGTAGCGAATACGCTCCCATACATCATCAAATACTGGGGGGGGCTCATCAGTATCAGCTAATTGCTGATACTGTGCGTTGAGCATCAATGCATCATTGATGTCACTGGGGCTTGCGCCTGCAAGCTGTTGCTCAACACGGTTGTCATTATCTGACCCAGCAGTGCCAGTTGCTGTTAATTGACAGCCACTCAAAACCAGCGCAAGCGTTAAAACTAAAGGAGACTTATACATACCCATACATCAGGTAAAAAAACTCGGCGAATATTACCTGCTCAGAGAACATATTGCCACTTTATGACCAATTTATGTCAGCTTATTTTTACAACGTACTGATCTAAAAATACAAAATTGTAACCAAGATAATACACGTTTTAAAAATTATCTTTCCACGCCCTGAGACTAGCAAAACGTTGCCAAGGTTCATTTAAGTTAAAATTAATTTTTAGCGTGTCGGGTAGCTGGTCAGTTATGTGGGGCAAATGACTGCGTAAAAATGGATTTAGCTGTTTTTCAGTGGCAATGGTGGTGGGCAGACTGATGTCATCATTCGCTCTTAATGCGTCTATTTTATCACTGTACGTCAATAATGCTTCATTTGTTGGCTCAACCGCCTTAGCAAACGCTAAGTTGGCTTGCGTATATTCGTGGGTACAGTAGATTTTACAGTCATCAGGCAGCGATTTAAGTTTACATAACGAGTGCCACATTTGTTCTGCACTGCCTTCAAATAAGCGGCCACAACCAGCACTAAAGAGTGTATCGCCCGTAAAGCTCAATTCATCATTAACATAACAAATGTGATCCAAAGTGTGGCCAGGTGTCGCAAGCACTGTAAATGTGCGATCATAAACCGTGACTTTGTCTGTTTCTGAAAGCGGATGATTAATCCCTTTAAACGGACTGTGTCTTGGCCCGTATACGGGAATGTCACGGTTGGTTTTGAGCAATGGCTCAACACCATCAGTGTGATCATAATGGTGGTGTGTAATTAAAATACCTGCCAAGGTGAGGTTATGCTCATCAAGATACTGGTTAACGGGGTCTGCTTGGCCTGGATCAACGACCCAAGTGCTTTGTTGGTCATTATTTACAATGCACCAGATATAATTATCAGAAAAGGCTTTAATTGCTTTAACTTGCACCATGTTTAATTGCTCTATAAAGTGACAGTTAAGATACAGTATAACGAGCTCAGAAAATGAAACCAGCCCTTAGTTTTCAAGAAGGTCCTAAGCCGTACTCGTGGCAGCAGTTCCCTCATGGGGACTATTTGCGTGCTGAAATTGAAAGAAAGTTAACACCTTGGTTGCCACGCATGTTTGGTTACCACATGCTTAAATTAGGTAATTTAAGTGGCGAGCTTGCTACGAGTGAGAGCCCCATTAAGCATCAGGTTTGTGTTGCTGAGCCGGGCTTATTTACCGGTGTTATTGCCGATGTTGATGAACTGCCTTTTTATGAGCACAGTGTCGATGCGTGTATTTTATCTCATTGCTTAGAGTACCATTCTGACCCGCATCATATATTGCGAGAAGCACACCGTACGCTGATCCCAGGTGGATACATTGTAATAAGCGGTTTTAATCCATTTAGTTTATGTGGCTTGGCTCAATTGTTGCCGTTTAGCCGTCAAAAGCTGCCTTGGACGGGGCGCTTTTTTACCCCTTCACGCGTGAAAGACTGGCTGAATTTATTAGGGTTCGAAATTATTTCTGATGAGCGATTTATCCATTCGTCGCTTGCACGAGGTAATCGATTATCGCGATTTGCGGCATGGCGTCGCTTTGGTAAACATTACTTAAAGCCCATGGGCAGTGTCTATTTACTCGTGGCACGCAAGCGAGTAGCACCACTGACGCCAATTAAACCTAAATGGCACGCAAGACCTCAATTTTCACCTGTAAAAGGCGCAGGTCTTCGCCAAACATCAAAGCAGCACTGTGAGCGGGATAGCTAAATAGTGCTGTTTGTCATCGCTTTTAAGCGGGTACTGGCCAGCGCGAATATTTAATTGAATCGACGGATGCAACAATTTTGGCACTGCTAACGTTGCATCTCGGCTTTCACGTATTGCAATAAAACTCTGTTTATCACCTTTTAAATGCTCGTTTTGCTCTCGCTGTTCTTTAACCGTTGTTTTATACGCGAGTGCTCGGCCGTCGGGTTGATAGTCGTGACACATCCAAAGCACGGTATCATCCGGCAGTGATAAAATACGTTGTAAAGAATCATATAACTCAGCCGCACTGCCGCCTGGGAAATCACAACGTGCTGTGCCGCTGTCTGGCATAAAGAAAGTGTCGCCAACAAATACATTGCCATTTATGTGATAACACACGCTATCAGGGGTGTGGCCGGGGGTGGCAATAACATCGACTGTAAATTCCCCTAACTGAAACTGTGCTTTATCAGCGAATAGTTGCTCAAAGGGTTCGCCATTACATGGCATATCAATATTATAAAGCTTACTGAAATGTGCTTGTACGTGAACAATGCCTTCACCGGTGCCCAGTTTACATGGGTGAGCGTGTTGCAGTTGCTGTTTAATATAGCTTGATGCGGTAATGTGATCTGCATGAGCATGTGTTTCGAGCAACCACTGTAATGAGAGCTTATGCTGCTTTATGTAGGCGATAATTTCATTGGCAGTGCTAAAACTTAATTCTCCACTTGGCATATCAAAATCAGCTGGTGCATCAATAAGTAGGCAGTGTTTGCTGTGTTCACACCATACTAGATAGCACAAAGTTGCGCTTTGTTGATGAAAAAAAGAGTGAATGCGCAGAGCCATAATGAGTCCTTAATTATTGTTATAGCTAAATCTTATAACATATAACAAAAACTTTAAATGCTCTGCGTTAATTTTTAACTTGCTTCGTCGTAACCGGTGTCTTCAAGTAGGGCATCGCCACCTGCTGCTTCACGGGCAAGGTCATCAACGAGTTCATTGTATTTATTCCCGCTGTGACCTTTTACCCAGCGCCACTCAATGGTGTGTCGTTGGCAAGCTGCATCAAGGCGTTTCCACAAGTCGACATTTTTGACGGGTTTTTTGGCTGCGGTTTTCCAGCCTCGTTTTTTCCAGTTTTCAACCCATGACTCAATACCTTGTTTGACATATTGGCTGTCGGTAGTAAGGATAATATGGCAGGGGCGGGTTAATGTTTCGAGTGCAACAATGGCTGCGAGCATTTCCATCCGATTATTTGTAGTAAGGGTATATCCTTGGCTTAATTGCTTCTCATGACCGTTATACCGCATCACTGCGCCATAACCTCCTGGCCCCGGATTACCTAAACATGACCCATCGGTGTAAATCTCTACGGTTTTTTGCACTGTTTTACCTTGATATTATGTACAATAAAGTGATTATAGAAAGATACCAGAGTCAGGCTTAAGACGATATGGCACATAGACAAATAGTTTTAGATACAGAAACCACGGGTATTGACCCAAAGCAAGGCCATCGGATTATTGAAATCGGGTGTGTAGAGCTTGTAAATCGCCGCCTTACTGGCAACAATTTTCACGTGTATATTAATCCACAGCGTGACATTGAAGAAGAAGCCATCGATGTTCACGGTATTACTAATGAGTTTTTACGTGATAAACCGTTGTATCACCAAATAGCGCATGAATTTCTTGAGTACATAAAAGGCGCAGAACTTGTCATCCACAACGCGGCGTTCGATATCGGCCATATGGATAATGAGTTTGCGCTGTTGAATCAGGGCTATCCGAATACTGAAGATGTCTGTCAAGTTCTTGATACCTTGAAGATGGCGCGTGATTTGCATCCTGGTCAAAAGAATAACCTTGATGCGTTATGTCGTCGTTATGATATTGATAACTCAAAGCGAACCTTACACGGCGCATTACTGGATTCCGAGATTTTAGCCGACGTTTACCTCGCCATGACAGGTGGGCAAGTTAAGCTAAATTTAAATCAGAATAAAGATGAAGGTTCAGAGCAACAAATGGGTGGTATTCGACGCGTGAGCGCTGATAGAGCGCCACTGGTTGTATTAAAGGCCACAGAGCAAGAGCATGCCGCTCATGAAGAGCGTTTAGACTTGGTCGCAAAAGGCGGTCAATGCTTATGGCGTGCAGAATAAGGTAATAAAATGAGAAAACAGCTTCTAGCAGGATTAGTGTGTGTATTGCCCTTGATGGGACTTGCCACTGAGCAAGATAAAATAACCCCGTTACAGCGTGACGGGATTCAAAATGAAATTCCTCTACTAGATAACCGTTTTCGCATTGATCACAAAGTTGATAAAATTACGTTATTATTTTTCCGTAAACGCGGTGCACCCGCCGTGGTGCTTGTACGCCCAGATGGCAGCAAGTACTACGCGACTGACTCGGTGAAGAACGCCAATTTAGACTGGCATGATGAACTAAGCTACGATTTGATCACCATCACAGACCCGATGCCTGGCCCTTGGCAAGTCGTTGGCAGTATTTTGCCAGACAGTCGAGTAATGGTATTAGGCGAAATTGAATTACGTGTAGACCCTCTCCCTCCCATGTTGTTTCGTGGCGAAACCATTAAATTAACAGGCCGAGTACTCAATGATGGTAAGCCAATTGAGGTGGGGCAATTTCGAGATGTCATAAGTCTACATGTTGATTTTGTAAGTACCAATAACAGTGACTTCGCTAATTTTGGAGCGGGCACACAAATTGTTACCGATTTTAAAGATGATGGTCGTGGATTTGATGAGCGCCCCCTTGATGGTGTGTTTACCGGGGAGTTTAAATTAGTCTTCCCAGCAGGGGAGTGGCAACCAGAGTTATATATAGAAACACCTATATTAAAACGCACTGTAGTACAAAAGCCGATTGTTGTTCATGAGCCTCCTTTTAGCTATGACATGGCATTAGCAAAGCAAGATACCGATGAGCATACCTTAACGATTACTTTAAACCCTGAAATCGTCAAACCAGAAACAGTGCTTATTCAAGGTAAAATCTATTACCCCAATAATGAAGAGCAAATGTTTTCAATTGATGCTGATAAATCTCAAACCAGAGAATTAGCAATCAAAAATTATGATTGGGGTCGATACAGTGTCGAGCTATCGGTGTTTGGTAGCAATATAAATGACCGTGAATTTATGGCGACGCTGCCGACGTATAAATTTGAAATTGAACGACCCATTGAGGTTGTACCTGAAATTGTTCGTCCAGAAGTCGATTTAGCAGCGCAAGCTGAGCAGCAAAGAATCCTAGAAGAAGAAAAAAAAGCATCCACTGTGCTAATGGTGACACTTATTGTTGTTGGAAATTTAATCGTTCTTCTATTAGGGTGGTT
This sequence comes from Pseudoalteromonas sp. bablab_jr011, assembly GCF_016464045.1. Lineage (NCBI taxonomy): Bacteria > Pseudomonadati > Pseudomonadota > Gammaproteobacteria > Alteromonadales > Pseudoalteromonadaceae > Pseudoalteromonas > Pseudoalteromonas sp. bablab_jr011. The sequence continues at coordinate 57,465 of NZ_JACDWU010000166.1, forward strand.
AGCCATTCGTATTTTTGTGCAAAAGAAACCACTTAAATTCAAATTATCGTTACCGTTTTTAAAGAAAAAAAGCTCATCTGAAAATGTTGAGCAAGCAACGAATGAAAATGAAGTTGGCAAAAATGGTTCAAAAAATGACAAATCAGGTGAAATTTTAAACCTTTCGATGTCAGATGACTAAAAAACCTGTAAAAATACAAAAAAGCCCTTGACGAACCAGAGGGTGATTCGTATTATTCACGCCGCTGTCAGGGGAGACTCAGTCAGCAACGAAATTGTGGAGTGGTAGTTCAGTTGGTTAGAATACCGGCCTGTCACGCCGGGGGTCGCGGGTTCGAGTCCCGTCCACTCCGCCAATTTTCGACAATTTGTAAGTACGCGCTGGAGTGGTAGTTCAGTTGGTTAGAATACCGGCCTGTCACGCCGGGGGTCGCGGGTTCGAGTCCCGTCCACTCCGCCAATACTTACACAACTAATGGTTGTAAAACATTTTCCTTTGCGGAGTGGTAGTTCAGTTGGTTAGAATACCGGCCTGTCACGCCGGGGGTCGCGGGTTCGAGTCCCGTCCACTCCGCCAATAGGAAAAAATAAATAGCATCAGATACTGCGGAGTGGTAGTTCAGTTGGTTAGAATACCGGCCTGTCACGCCGGGGGTCGCGGGTTCGAGTCCCGTCCACTCCGCCACTATTTAACAGCTATTTAATTACAAAATTTGTATCGCGGAGTGGTAGTTCAGTTGGTTAGAATACCGGCCTGTCACGCCGGGGGTCGCGGGTTCGAGTCCCGTCCACTCCGCCAACAAATTAAGTAATAACAATGATATCTCTGCGGAGTGGTAGTTCAGTTGGTTAGAATACCGGCCTGTCACGCCGGGGGTCGCGGGTTCGAGTCCCGTCCACTCCGCCACTTGATATCATGAACAAATTTAGTGCATTACCCCATGCACATACCACTGCGGAGTGGTAGTTCAGTTGGTTAGAATACCGGCCTGTCACGCCGGGGGTCGCGGGTTCGAGTCCCGTCCACTCCGCCATTTGTTTTCCTCAAACAAATGATTGATTTTAAAAAACACCCCTTTATTCTGATAATCTCGTATCTCGTATCTCGTATCTCGTATCTCGTATCTCGTATCTCGTATCTCGTATCTCGTATCTCGTATCTCGTATCTCGTATCTCGTATCTCGTATCTCGTATCTCGTATCTTTCCAATTAACTTGCTAATATTCTTCACTATTCATATTTATTCAGCTTCTTATTTCTGCATGAATAGCAAAGAATGACCGCTCCACAATAGAAAAGGACATGCGTTATGAGTACATTCGGTTCACAACTAAAACACTATCGTAGTGAGCTTAAACTAAGTCAACCAGAATTTGCTGAGCAAGTAGGGATAGAGCAAAGCTACTTATCAAAACTTGAGAACGATAAGTCAGTGCCTTCTAATGACACATTTCGCTCTATATTAGCCGCACTCAATTTAACCATTTGTGATTTTATGCAGCCATTAAAACACTCAGTAGATAAAGCTCGGCTGATTAATGTGCCTGATATTGAAGCTTGGTATAAGCAACAAACTAACAAACAATTTATTAAACAGCGTTCACTGATTTATAGCGCCATACTGATAAGTGCTTTAGGTTGTGCGCTATTTTATTTAGGCCATCAAGAAAAGTTATTTAACACAGAATTTTATGAGTACAAATCATACGGTGTAGTGAAAGATAATGAGCCGGATGGTATTTTTTATGATTGGCGAACACTACTCGTAGATAAAAGCGGGGAAAATATAGATGCAAAACATCGCGAAATGACTAACAGACGTGATTTTAAATTTATTATTTCACCTGACTATAAAGGCACTTCGTTCGTCGAGTCAGGCGAACAGGGCAGGCGTTTATTTAGTGTAACTTCAAAAACACCTATTATTAAATCGCATAAAGGCCATGTATGGCTTGAGTTTGTTGGTATTTTATTGGTTGTGATAGGCGCAGGGCTTATCGCCTTTGAGAGCAAACTGACAAAACACTCGTAATTAGCAGTGAATCCTGACGCTTGTTAATTGGCGTCAGGGTTGTGTGGAATAAGGTGCGAAAATTGTTGCTGGTGGATTTGTTCATATAGCGTTGCTGCATAGCTTTGTGCGTCTTGCAGACGGCGAGTACTAATGTGCTTTCTTAAATCATTTAGGGCAGCGGTTGCAGGCTCGTAACCTTGGCTGCTGGCGAGACTCAACCAAACTGAACCATGGAAAACACTGTGCGGCACGCCTTGGCCTTTTATAAAAAACAGCCCCATGTAAAATTGTGCTCTATGATTACCTGCCATTGCAGCTAAACGCATCCACTTTGCGGCAAGTGGCGCTTGTTCGTTTTTAAGATAATACAACGCTTTGTTTAGTGTTTTTTCAACTGATTGCGTACTTTTTTGTGGCTCATCCCCTGTATCAGGCTGCGTTATAAAGGCAAGTACGTTGTCAAGTTGTTGCTCTAAATCTAAGCCTACTGGCGATTTATCAGACATAGTTTAGTTATTTTCTTGAAATAAAAGACCTTATTAGTTTAGAACATTGCAAGGTAAATTGTCCTCTAATTATGAGAAAATATGATAAAATTAGCCAATTAATCTTAACTTAAAGTTCAACATGTTCGAAAGACTTTTCAAAATACGTGAAAACAACACGTCAGTCCGCCGTGAAACCATTGCGGGTATCACAACATTTATCACTATGGTTTATATTGTTTTCGTTAATCCAGCCATGCTAGCAGAAGCAGGTATGGACCAAGGTGCTGCGTTTGTAGCAACCTGTATTGCGGCGGCGATTGGCTGCTTTATTATGGGGTTGTGGGCAAATTACCCATTAGCGTTGGCTCCAGGCATGGGCTTAAATGCATTTTTCACCTATGGTGTCGTACTTGGTATGGGTTACAGTTGGCAAGCAGCGCTTGGTGCGGTGTTTATGTCGGGATGTATTTTTTTATGCTTGAGCTTATTTAAAGTCAGAGAATGGATTATCGACGCGATTCCTTTGGTTTTAAAGCGTGCTATCGCAACGGGTATTGGCGCTTTTTTAGCGCTAATCGCATTAAAAAATGCAGGGATAATCGTCGCAAGTCCTGCTACACTGGTGCAATTAGGTGATATTACTGCGCCTGGCCCTTTATTGGCTATCTTAAGCTTCTTTGTGATTGCTGCGCTATTGTATCGTGATATGAAAAGTGGGGTGCTGATCAGTATCTTGTTAGTGACGGGCATCGCATTAGGTTTAGATCTTGTTGAATACAAAGGCATTGTTTCTATGCCACCTTCAATTGCGCCTACGTTTATGCAATTAGATTTTGCAGCCGCACTAGAAATTTCGATGTTGACGGTTATTTTTGCGTTTCTCTTTGTAGATCTATTTGATACGTCAGGCACGCTTGTCGCTGTAACACAAAAAGCGGGTCTTGCTGATGAACAAGGCAAAATGCCACGTTTAGGCCGAGCGCTGAGTGCGGACAGTACTGCCACGATTGCAGGCTCTATGCTGGGAACGTCGACAACCACATCATACATTGAGTCAGTGGCCGGTGTATCTGTAGGTGGGCGTACAGGTTTAACGGCGGTAGTCGTCGGAATTTGCTTTTTGCTTATGATGTTCTTTGCACCGCTTGCCAGTATGATCCCAGCCTACGCAACAGCAGGCGCGATATTGTACGTGGCTGTTTTAATGATGCAAAATTTAAAGCTGGTTAATTGGGATGACATGACAGATGCAATTCCTGTAAGCGTAGTGCTATTAATGACCCCGCTAACATTTTCAATTGCGCATGGTATTGCACTGGGTTTTATTGCGTATACTGCGGTTAAATTAGTGTGTGGTAAAAAAGATGAAATCAGTGTGAGTGTATGGGTACTAACTGCACTATTTATTATTAAATTCGCGTTTTTATCGTAATGAATGCAGACCAAAGAAAAAGTGGATTACCACTTTTTCTTTGGGGCAAATAACACATCTAAATCGTCTTGCTCTTGCTCTGCTTTTTTCTTTCTTGATGTTGCGTTCGACGCCTTTAGCTCCGTGCTGATAGCTTCTAAGTAATTTTCGATTTCCTGCTTTTTAGTATTTATGTAGTCATCGCTGTAGCTTACAGAAGCAAGTGTGGCTAACGCTTTTTCAAAGTACTGACGTGCTGAGCCAACCATGTTTGCTGCACGCGCTGAAATACCGCGCTTAATTTGGCTTTCAACATTGATTCTTAATTGCAACTTTTCTAAACGCTTATCCTCGGCCACAAATACCTGACTATCTACTTTGCCTTTACCATGTTCAGAGCGCAGTAATGCACGTAACTTTTTGATACTTTGGATCAGTGAAATTAATTGTTTGTCATTATCGGGTAATACAAGTGCATCAGAATTATTAGAGTCAATTGGCAAGGTCAAGCGCTGCTTAGCTTCGTTTAAGCGACTTTTTAGTTCTTTTGAGTTAGGTGATAGCTGCACCATGCTCGCTAATGCATCATAAACACGGCGTTGAATAATACGTAAAATATTTTCAGACATCGGAATGTTTGTACTATTGAGCAGTACTTCTTCTGCTTCTTCGATGATTTTTTTCTGTTTTGTTAGTTCTTTGCGACGCTCTGACTCTTGTTTTTCTTTATGTTGTTGCACCGCGCTTACCCACAGTGCAATGACAATCAAGGCAACAATGAGCATAATGATGATAGAAACAATCATAGCTAAATCTCAGTTTTCACTATCTAATTTTTTTATCTTACATTAAAAATATTACATCTGGATAGTTTTGCGCATACTTATGTGCAATAAACTATCAATCAACCATTCTTTTTTATTAGGGTCGTGTTAAGCAAGCATGTTTATTGAGTATTTTATGAATAAACATCGCTACCGAGTCACAGTTGAATGTGGTAGCCTTAGAAAGAATCGCGATAAAAGTAAAAAATGACAGTGCGATGAAATATCACTTGGCATTGCGCTTAGCAGCCTTTATAAATAAAGAATAACAACGTTTACAATGCAGCCATGAAACTACAACAACTCAGATATATAGTCGAAGTCCAAAATCATAAACTCAATGTCTCTGCGACAGCTGAAAGTTTATTTACATCTCAACCAGGGATCTCAAAACAAGTTCGTATGCTAGAAGACGAATTGGGTGTTCAGATCTTTGGCCGTAGTGGTAAGCATTTGACACATGTAACCAGTGCTGGCAATGAAATCATTAATATTTCACGAGAAATCTTGTCGAAAGTTGAAGGTATCAAAGCCGTCGCAAATGAACATACTTTGCCAGATCAAGGTAAATTGAACATTGCAACCACGCACACACAAGCCCGTTATGCGCTGCCAAATGTCATTCAGGGGTTCATGAAAAAATACCCCGCGGTGTCACTGCATATGCATCAAGGCACGCCGCAGCAAATTTCTGATGCGGCAGCACGTGGTGATGCTGACTTCGCTATCGCGACCGAAGCATTACACTTATATTCTGACCTTGTCATGCTGCCTTGTTATCACTGGAATCGCAGTATTGTGGTTGCAAAAACACACCCGTTGGCGAAAAAAGCAGATAACCTGACTGTTGCCGATGTCGCGAAGTATCCGTTAATTACCTATGTGTTTGGCTTCACAGGTCGCTCTGAACTTGATAAAGCCTTTAGTGCACATGGGCTCGAACCGCATATTGTGTTTACAGCCACGGATGCCGATGTTATTAAAACCTATGTGCGTCTTGGCCTTGGGGTTGGCGTGGTAGCGTCGATGGCAATTGATCAAGTGACAGACAACGATTTAGTGTGTATTGACGCAAGTCATTTATTTGAAGCGAGTACCACTAAGATTGGCTTTAGAAAAGGCAGCTTTTTGCGTAGTTACATGTACGACTTCATTGAGCGCTTTGCCCCTCATTTAACAAAAGAATTGGTTGAACGCGCCAGTTTACTGCGTAATCAAGAAGACGTAGATAAGCTGTTTGAAAATATTGAATTGCCAATCAAGTAGTGAAGTTATTAAATTAAAAGCCGCTTAAAAGCGGCTTTTTTGATAATGGGCATGTGTCATACCATATATGGTATTAATTAACACTCAATGATATTAACCGCTAAACCGCCGCGTGCGGTTTCTTTGTATTTAGTTTTCATATCATTACCTGTGTCGAGCATGGTTTTGATGACTTTATCGAGCGTTACTTTTTGTTCACCAGAACCGCGCATAGCTAAACGAGAGGCGTTAATCGCTTTAATCGCCCCCATAGCATTGCGTTCAATACACGGAACTTGTACAAGACCGCCTACGGGGTCACAAGTTAAACCTAGGTTGTGCTCCATGCCAATTTCAGCTGCATTTTCTACTTGTACTACGTTACCACCCATTATTTCGGTCAGGGCGCCGGCAGCCATAGAGCAAGCAACTCCGACTTCACCTTGACAGCCAACCTCTGCGCCGGAAATTGACGCATTCTTTTTATATAAAATACCAATTGCAGCCGCTGTTAATAAATAACGTGTCGCAATATCACGGTCTACTTCTTTGATGAAGGTGTTGTAATACATTAGAACCGCAGGAAGAATACCGGCAGCACCATTTGTTGGCGCAGTGACCACACGGCCACCAGCTGCGTTTTCTTCGTTTACTGCAAGCGCAAATAAATCAACCCAGTCCATAGCACGCAGTGGATCATTGTTTACTTCAATGTTTAGTTTAAGGTGTAAGCTGGGGGCACGACGTTTAACTTTTAAGCCTCCAGGGAGGATACCTTCGGTACGCATACCACGCTCTATACAAGCTTTCATTACTTGCCAGATATTAAAAAGCGTGTCTTTTACTTCATTTTCGCTGCGCAACGTTTTCTCGTTATGCATCATTAATGTCGATACACTAAAACCTGATTCGCGACATAACTCTAGCAATTCTTTGGCTGTATTAAAGGGATAGGGTGCTGGATTTTCTTCACGAACATCAAAGGCTTTTTGTTTTTCATTTTCAAACTCTTCATCTGTAACAATAAAGCCACCACCAATAGAGTAGTACACTTTACTAAAGAGCTTTTCGCCATTTTGACTTGCTATGATTTCCATCGCATTTGAATGCTTAGGCAAGGTTTTTCTACGATGAAAAACAATCGCACCTTGCTTAGGGAATTTCGCTTTGTGGCTCTGATTTAAGTAGATAACTTGTTCTTTTTCGATTTTAGCTAATATGTCATCAACTAAGTCAGCATCGATTGTTTCAGGGTCGTAACCTGCTAAGCCTAAAATAACGGCTTTGCCAGAACCGTGGCCGATACCTGTTTGGCCAAGCGAGCCAAATAGCTCAACTTTTACATCGGTTACCTGAGACAATAAGTTCTTTTCTTCTAGCTCATTTACAAATAAACGTGAAGCGCGCATTGGACCAACAGTGTGAGATGATGATGGGCCAATACCAATACTAAACATATCGAATGCACTGATCATAATTTGCTACTCATTTTTTATTAAATACGGCGTATTTTCTGCCTTTGAACGGTGTCACATAATAACGTGTATGTGAGCGTGTGTAACCCTAAAAGCATGAAAATTAAACTGGTAGGGCGAGTTGTTTTATAAAGTTATTAATAATACTGGCTGTTGCTCCCCATAGAAGACCATGCGGTGTCATTAAGCCTTTTAAAACGAATGTTTTACCGTTTCGTTGAAAGCTTAGCGGTTGCCAGTTTCTGTGATCGCTTAAATGTGAAATAGGCAGTAAAAAGCTCACTTCGACTTCGCTGGGATCTGCCTGCCAACAGGTTCCTGCAGCAAGGCTGCATACATAGGGGGCAATCGTAAACCCTGTTAATGTTGAGTACTGATGAAGTTGCCCATGCACTGTAACATTATGTGCAGCAATATTAAGCTCCTCATGAAGTTCCCGCAGTGCCGTGTGCATTAATGACTCATCCTGCATCTCGAACTTACCACCCGGTAAACAGATCTCCCCTGGATGGTGAAGTAAATGACGAGGACGCTTACACAATATTAAATGTGCGTCGTTTTCAACATCGATGAGCGGTAACATCACCGCACTGGCACGCTTATCCGCATTAATGTGAATTTGCTGTGCAGGCTCAGTGGCCATACTTAAGCTGAAGCGGGTGATTAATTGCTGGCTATTCAAGGTTATTACTTTAGTAAAGGCAATATTTTATTTACTTTATCGTATGTTTCTTGGTACTCCAAGTCGACCTGTGAATCTGCGACAATACCGCCTCCGGCCCAGCAGTATATCGTGCCCTGATGGCACACTAAGGTACGTATGGTGATACTCGTGTCCATATTACCGCAGGCACTTAAGTAACCAATTGAACCACAGTATACGCTTCGGCGATGTGGCTCGAGCTCTTCTATTATTTCCATGGCACGAATTTTAGGTGCGCCTGTGATAGAGCCCCCAGGAAATGCAGCGTGTATTTGATCTACAGCATCTTTACCGTGCGCTAATTCGGCTCGAACAGTGCTGACTAAGTGGTGCACCGCAGGGAAGCTTTCAATGGCAAATAAGGCGGGAACAGTAACCGAGCCCGGTTTTGCCACTTTGCCTAAGTCGTTACGTAATAAATCAACAATCATGACATTTTCGGCACGGTCTTTTTCAGACTGTTGAAGGCGCAGTGCTTGTGCCTCATCATCGGCGTGTTTGGCTAAACGTGGTAGTGTGCCTTTAATTGGCTTGGTTTCAATTTTTCCTTGGTTTATGGCAATAAAACGCTCTGGAGAAATCGATAAAATGGCGCCGTCTGGGTGGTTTATATAACTCGAAAAAGGTGCTTTGTTGGCGTCTCTTAAGGTGCGATATGCATGCCATGTTGAGCCTGAAAACTCAGCGTTAAAACGCTGTGCTAGATTAATTTGATAACAGTCGCCACTTTTTAAGTAGGCTTGAATTTGTTCAAACTTTTCAGTGTAGCTGGCTTTTGTCATGTTCGACTGCCAATCACTATTGAGAGTGAACGGTACAGAATCTGTGGGTGTTTGAGATAAAAAGTGTTGATATTGAGCTAAACGATTATGGTGTCGCTGAGCAACATAAAACCAGCTTTGCTGCTGTTTATCAAAAATCAGTGCATCAGGATATAAACCCAGTGCCATTTGTGGCATCGCAATATCATTGTCGGCATGCGATGGCATGGTTTCTATTACACGACCAAAATCGTATCCAAAGTAGCCCAGCCAGCCCCCCGTAAAAGGAAGCCCGTTTGGATTGGCTGTATTATCAAAATCATCAAGTGCTGATTTCATTAGCGTGAAGCAATCACGGGATTGCGCATCGCCATTTAAAAAGCATTGGTTGTTGCTAACTTCTAATGTGTTTAATGGTTCAATGGCAATGATATCAAAACGACTGTTTACATGATTACTATTTGCTGAATCAAGTAACACGGCATAGGGCAAACGAGCAAAATGAGTAAAGAGTGAGATACAATCATCGGTTAAATCTAATTTTATGCACAAATTTTCATCGTTTATCATTTACATTGCCTTGAATAACTAGCCCGAAACGGGCGAGGAGGTTATCATAAGTTAAATTTGATTGGCAGCGTTATGATTTCCTTTATAGTGATGCCATGACTAACCCGTAGAGTAAATCTTCGTCACCGGTTTACTCAGGATCACGTACTAAGCGACGTGATAAAAACTTAAGGAACCCGTAATGAGTACAATTCGTCAGCAAGACTTCATTGATAGCATTGAAGATGCATTGCAATACATTTCTTTTTATCACCCTCTCGATTTCGTCCAAGCCTTAGAAAAAGCGTACAATAAAGAGCAAAGTAAAGCGGCAAAAGACGCCATTGCGCAAATCTTAATTAACTCGCGCATGTCAGCTGAAGGTAAACGTCCACTGTGTCAAGATACCGGTATTATTACCTGTTTCGTTAAAGTGGGTATGGATGTTAAGTGGGATAAAACAGACATGACTGTTCAGCAAATGGTTGATGAAGGTACACGTCGCGCTTACTTAAACCCAGATAACCCATTACGCGCATCAATCGTTGCAGACCCTGCTGGTACGCGTAAAAACACCAAAGATAATACACCTTCTGTGGTTCATATCGACTTAGTGCCAGGTGGCGAAGTTGAAGTGATGGTTGCAGCTAAAGGTGGCGGCTCAGAAAACAAAACTAAAATGGTCATGTTGAACCCATCGGATGATGTTGCGGCGTGGGTTGAAAAAACACTCCCAACAATGGGGGCTGGTTGGTGTCCGCCGGGTATGCTTGGTATAGGCATTGGTGGTACTGCTGAAAAAGCAGCTGTGCTTGCTAAAGAATCTTTAATGGATCCGGTTGATATTCACGAGCTAATTGAACGCGGCGCTGAGACAACAGAAGAAAAAATGCGTATTGATATTTTTGAGCGCGCGAATAAGTTGGGCATTGGTGCTCAAGGTCTAGGCGGTTTAACAACCGTTGTTGATGTAAAAATTAAAACGGCACCGACGCACGCGGCATCTAAGCCTGTTGTAATGATCCCGAACTGTGCGGCAACGCGTCACGTTCACTTTACCTTAGATGGCTCAGGTCCAGCAGAGCTTAAAGCTCCTAAACTTGAGGATTGGCCAGAAGTGACGTTCGAAGTTGGCGAGGGCACACGTCGTGTTGACTTAAACACGCTAACTAAAGAAGACACACAAGAGTGGAAGATGGGTGAAACTGTGCTTCTCTCTGGCACTATTTTAACAGGCCGTGATGCGGCGCACAAACGCCTACAAGATATGATCCAATCAGGTGAAGGTTTACCTGAAGGTGTTGATTTCGATAATAAATTTATCTATTACGTCGGTCCTGTTGATGCGGTTCGTGATGAAGCTGTAGGCCCAGCAGGCCCAACAACGGCAACGCGTATGGATAAGTTCACTGACATGATGTTAGAAAACACGGGCATCATTGGTATGATTGGTAAAGCTGAGCGTGGTCCTGCAACGGTTGAATCAATTAAAAACAATAAGTCTGTGTACTTAATGGCGGTAGGCGGTGCTGCTTACTTAGTATCTAAAGCTATTAAGAAAGCGCGTGTAGTGGCGTTTGAAGATTTAGGTATGGAAGCAATCTACGAGTTTGAAGTTGAAGACATGCCTGTGACTGTTGCTGTTGACAGCGAAGGTGCCAATGCGCACACGCAAGGCCCAGCAATTTGGAAAGCCAAAATCGAAGAGCTTGATGGTAAATTAAAATAATCGTCATTAAATCGTTTATATGAAACGGCGCCCAAGCGCCGTTTTTTTCAGCTCTGACCAGTCTCTTTCTCATCCACACTTTTGACTTAAAGTGTGTGTTTTCAGGCTTTTGCTACTGAATTACTTTGTCACTTTTTCTTTACGCTATACTTGACCTTTACGTTCACGTAAAAAAGATTTAGTAGATTTACTTTTGTTTTGAATTAATCATGCTTTATGTGGATTTATGTAGGTATATATTTCCTGTTTTAACGTGTTTTTTGCGTTGTTATTTCAATCGCGTAACTTAGCTTAGTTTTATCATCTCATATAGTGGCATGGGAGCAAACGAAGTGATAAAGTCTCGGCAATTTCAGCGCTCACACCCCAAAAAGGGTAAGAAAATTTCGGAGTATTTAACTGTGGCTGTATTTAATAAAGTCGACTTTGATAACCACGAGCAAGTGGTGTTTTGTTCAGATAAAGAATCAGGCCTTAAGGCTATTATCGCGGTTCACAATACCAAGTTAGGTCCTGCTGTAGGTGGCTGTAGAATGTGGGACTATGCGACTGACGAAGACGCAGTAACCGATGCCCTTCGTTTATCGAAAGGTATGACATACAAAAATGCGGTTGCACGTTTACCATTCGGTGGTGGTAAGTCTGTTATTATCGGTAATGCAAAAGAAATTAAATCAGAGCAGCTTTTCCGTGCGTTTGGCCGTCAGCTAGAGCGTTTAAGTGGTAGTTATTATTCAGCAGAAGACGTAAACATCACGTGCGATGACGTTGCAATCATGAATAAAGAAACTAACTATGTGCTGGGTCTTGAAGGTAAAAGTGGTAATCCATCACCTTTCACTGCTTACGGTACATTTTTAGGTATTAAAGCCGCGTTACAGCATCAACGTGGTCATCAAGATTTATCGGGTATAAAGGTTGCTGTGCAAGGTTTAGGTGCCGTTGCATATGGTCTTTGTAAACACCTTCATGAAGCAGGCGCAACATTGTTTGTTACTGATATTAACGAACAAGCTGTATCACGTGTTGTTAATGACTTTAATGCGACAGCAGTGGGTATCGATGAAATTTATGACCTAGATGTTGATGTCTATGCACCTTGTGCGTTAGGTGCAACAGTAAACGACATGACAATTCCACGTTTAAAAGCAACGATTATTGCTGGTTGTGCTAACAATCAACTTGCAGAGTCTCGCCACGGTGAAATCATTCGTGAAAAAGGCATTCTTTACGCGCCAGACTATGTAATTAATGCTGGTGGTATCATTAATGTGTATTACGAAACAGCACCTGAAGGCTACAGTGCAGAGGCGTCAACGAAGCACGTTGAAGGTATTTTTGATACGCTAACAGAAATTTTTGCTCGCTCAGAGAAAGAGCAAAAATCAACGCATTTAATTGCTGATGAGCTTGCATTAGAAATCATCGAAAACGGCTTATAATTTAATTAATTTGCTGTTTAAAAAGGTGCGCATGGCGCTAATGCCGATCAGTTAAGACTTTAATCGGCGGATCAGTTGAATGATCCCCTCTATATGTAAAAATCCGATAGACCCTGTTTATCGGATTTTTTTATGCACGTATCTCAAGCCCTCAACATTATTAACAGTTACAAACCAA